>NZ_JAJGQG010000039.1:0-30781 GCF_020783795.1 Xanthomonas sp. NCPPB 1067 | reverse complement strand
AGCCACAGTCCGGCCACGCCCAGCACCGCCAACCACAGCAGCGCCAGACCGATACGACGGTTGGCGGTCAATTCAAACGCCATGGGATGCATGTCCTGCACTTGCGGCCGAACGTCCACCGGCCGCGCGCGCGGCATCGGGCTGCAGCGGTGCGTTGCCTTTGCTGAGGGCGGGCATGAACTTGCGCAGATCGCCGGACACCTTGAGCGTGTCGCTCAGCCACAGTCCGGCCACGCCCAGCACCGCCAACCACAGCAGCGCCAGACCGATACGACGGTTGGCGGTCAATTCAAATCGCATGCCGCAGCCCTGCGACGACGATCAGATCTCCGACGGCCGCGCACGCGGCAAACGGCAGCGTCGCTGTCGGCATTGCATCGGATCGGCTCACGCGCCCGCGCCGTGGCACAGCGTGGTCAGTGCCGTCGCGTCGGTGACACTGGCCGCCTCGCGTGCAGCGCCAGCCAGCAGCGTGCGCTGCACATCGCCCTTTACCGGCACGCTCTCGATGCAGCGCAGCTCGTCGTTGCGGCCATACAGGCGCAGCTCGCGCACCTGCCTGGCCACCGCCGCGTCCTTGGGCTGCAGCGTCAGCTGCCACGCCTGCATGCGGCCCTGACCGCTGACGCGGTACTGCTGTTCCAGCAGCGCGCGGTCGCCGGCCAGCAACGCGCCGAAGCCGGATTTCAGCCCGGCCAGCTCGGGCACGCGGCGCAACGAAAAGCGGCGCGGCGGCTTGCCTTCGCGCTCCAGCACGCCTTCATCGCCCTGCAGGGTGGTGGTTTCGCGGTACGGCGCGCTGACCTCGCGCACCAATGTCTGCGCATCCGGGCGGCGGTAATGGCCCTGCACGCGCAGCGGCGTCTTCAGCAGCGCCGAGCCACGCAGTTCGACGAACTCGGTACTGACCGGGGCCGGGCGCGCCAGGCGCTGCAGCACCTGGCCCACGTCCAACGCTTCAGGCGGTGCGGCGCATAGCGGTGCGGCGCTGAACAGCAGTGTCAGCATCCACGGCAGGGTGCGGCGCATCGGCATGATGGGTGTTCCAGAAATCGTAGAAGTTGAACCAGTTGTACGGCGCGTAGCGCGTGTAATGTTCCAGCCTGGCAGCGTAATCGCGCATGAGTACCGCCAGCACCGGCGCGCGCTGGCGGCGCGGCAGATCCAGGCCTTCGCTGAAGGTCTCGAATGCCAGCTCGTAATGGTTGCCGCCGCGATACAGGCCGAACGCCAGCACCACCGGGACCTTGAGCGCAGCGGCGATCAGCCACGGCGAGGTCGGGAACATCGCGTTACGGCCGAGGAAGGTTGCCGGCAGGGCCGGGTCGCCCTCGCGCGGGCGGTCGATCAGCAACGCCACCAGCGCACCGGCGTCGGTGGCCTGCTTGATCGCCATGACGATCGAGGTGGCGTCCATCCCGGCGTCGATGATGTTGGCCGCCAGCTGCGGGTTCAGCGCGCCCAGCAGGTCGGTCATGGCGCGGTTGTGCGCCTTGTCCAGGACCACCTTGACCTGCACGTCCGGGCGCTCGGTGGCCAGCACGCGCAGCGCGTCGAAACTGCCCAGGTGCGAACCGAAGATCAGCACGCCGCGGCCGCGATCCATCTGCGTATGCAGCTGGTCCAGGCCGGTGATGTCCACGCGGAAGCGCTGCATCTGCCCGCACAGCATGTACACCCGGTCCAGGATGGTGGAGGCGAACGTATGGATGTGCCGGGCCACGTCGCGCAGCGTGGCCTCGCGTCCGAGTACCCGTGCCAGATAGGCCCGCGAAGCGGCGCGCTCGGGCGCACGCACCAGCAGGAAGTACAGGGTGATCGGGTACAGCAGCGCCCGGCCCACCGTCCGTCCGGCATGCCGTGCGATGCCGCGGATCAGCCACAGCGCGAAGCGCCCGCCACCCTCGGGTCGCTGTTTCCAGTGATTGCTCATGCCGCTGCCTCTGCCACCAGTTCGCCGCTGACCAGCAGTTGCTCGGCACGCTGCACGCGAAAGCGCCAGCGCGGGCCGTCGCCTTCCAGCGTGACCGAAGCGGTCTGGCCGGGCAGCAGCGGCTGCACGAACTTCACCTGCGGCAGCCGCGCCGCCACGCGTGGGCCATGCAATGCCTCCACCGCCTGCAGCACATGGTCGAGCACGACCACGCCAGGCACCACCGGACGCCCCGGAAAGTGTCCGGGCAGGCAGGGATGATCATGCGGCACGACGAAATCCATAAGCTTAGAACTCAGATCCTGGGTTGAAGCATTGCAGCCACGGCCTTGTGTGCCTGCTCGGTCAGTTGCTGGCGATCCGGCGCATCCGGCCCGGTCACCGCGATGGGCGCGCCGATGCGCACGCGAATGATGCCGGGACGTACCCTGAACACACCATCCACCGGCAACACCTTGCCGCACCCGTCCAGCGCCACCGGAACCACCTGCACGCCAGCATCGATAGCGGCCTGCAGCAGCCCGGCCTTGAATGGCAACAACGCACCGCTGCGGCTGCGGGTGCCCTCGGGAAACAGACACAACTGTTTGCCTTCGCGCAGCAGCGCGGCCGCCTGGCGGCGCACCAGCGCGCCGGCCCGGCGGCTGTCGCGGTCCAGGAACAACATGCCGGTGGCGCGCGCATACCAGTTCAGGAACGGCACCTTGAGCATCTCGTCCTTGAGCAGGAACCGCAGCGGCACCGGCAACGCATGGAACAATGCGCAGATATCGATGATCGACTGGTGGTTGCTGACGAACAGGTAGTTCCTGGACCAGTCGACCCGCTCGCGCCCTTCCACGATCACCCGGGCGCCCGCACCGCGGAACAGCACCGGCGCCCACATCCAGGCGCCCATGCGCAGCAGGCGGTCGGCATCGCGGGTGAGCACCAGCAGCAGCAACGCATACACGATGCCGCCGGCGGTAAACACCAGCGTAAAGATCAACTGCAGCAGATTGAATACGGTCCACGCCAAGCGCGACGGCATCCTTGCCAGCGGCATTTTTGTCTTGTCCCCGAAACTGTGCACGAACGTCGGTGCCCTCAGGCCACGCCGTCAGCGTAGCAAATCGCGCCAGAAGTCCGGCCCGAGCCGCGCCATCTGCCGCATGAAGTCGGGCAGATTACGATAGGGCCGCTGCGGAAACCAGCGGCCGCGCAAGAGATACTCCCCGACGAAGAAGCCGCCCACCACCCCATAGGCCAGCAGATTGGCGAACAACGAGGCGCGCGCATCGCTGATCGGCAGCGGCGAGGCATGGCCCAGTTGCGCCAGCACGCCGCTGGGTTCTGCGCACAGGCCCAGCGCCAGGTTGACCAGGGTCAAGCCACACAGCAGCAGGGCCCAGGCCAGGGTGAGCCGGCGCGTATAGCGGTATTGTGCAGGCGTGATCGGCATGTCCGCCTGGCGGTACAGCCCTTCGACGATGCGCGTGATCAAGGGCGTACGCCCGCGCCGCAGGCTACGCCCGAAGAACCAGGCGATCCAGCCGGTGAACACCACCGGCGGTGCGGCCAGCAGCAGCATCGCGTGCGGCGACTGCCACAACGCGCCCAGGCCGGCCAGGGTGGCCACCGCCAGGATCCAGGCCCACGGCCGGCGCGCGACCATCGGTTCGATCAGCACCATCAGCACCAGCAGGCCACCCGCCACGACGGCCAGTTCGGGGCGATGGCTGGCATTGGCCCAGTGCGCCAGCGGCGAATACGCCACCGCCAGCAGCACGCCGACGCCCAGCACCCAGGGCGGCGACTCGCCGGGGGCCGCGGCGGCGGCCTCAGACGGTCTTGTTGGCTTGCACATGCGCCGACAGCTCGCGCAGCGACGCGAAGATGCGACGGTTCTCGTCGTTGTCCGAGCGCAGCTGGAAGCCGTAGCGCTTGCTGATCGCCAGCGCCAGTTCCAGCGCGTCGATCGAATCCAGCCCCAGCCCGGTGTTGAACAACGGCGCCTCCGGATCGATGTCGGCGGGCTGGACGTCTTCCAGGTTCAGGCTTTCGACCAGGAGTTCGGCCAGTTCACGTTCGGCAGCGGTTTGCGAAGACATCCAGAGGTTTCCAGGGTAAAGGGGTGCAGGACAGGACCAGCGCGCCGGCAGTGCGCGGCCGATGGCGGTGGCGGTGCGGGGGCGTCCGGTCGGCAGCGTTGCCGTACCTGGCGGGTCCGCGCGTCCGGCCCACGTCGCATCCGGCGATTGCCTGCGCTTGCGTCGGTGGTCATGAAAGGGATCTACGGCCCGCACAGCTGTCCGGGCCGCCGGTCAGGCTATCATGACTGCATGATGCTCGCCCGCCGCAGGTTCGCTCCAGGATGACTTCCGCAGCTGTTCGCCCCACCCCGACCGCCATGCCGGCAGCCGGGCCGGCTCCCGAACCGCAGTGTCCGGACGTGTTGATCGTCGGCGGCGGGCCGGCCGGCTGCGCTGCGGCGATCGTGCTGGCCGAGCTCGGTTGGGCGGTGACCCTGCTCGAAAAGGCCCAGCATCCGCGCTTTCACATCGGCGAATCGCTGCTGCCGATGAACATGCCCATCCTCGAACGCCTGGGCGTACTCGAGCAGGTGCGCAGCATCGGCGTGCTCAAGCGCGGCGCCGACTTTCCCAACGATCGCGGCGGCTACAACACCTTTCGCTTTTCGCATGCGCTCGATGCCAAGGCCGATTTCGCCTTCCAGGTTCCGCGCGCGCAGTTCGACGAGGTGCTGTTCAAGCGCGCACGTGCGGTGGGCGTGGATGCGCGCGAGCGGATCGCGGTGGAGCAGGTGAACCTGGATGGCGAACAGCCGTTACTGCAGGCACGCACTGCCGACGGCCAGGTGCAGCAGTTCCGCCCGCGCTACCTGCTCGACGCCAGCGGCCGCGACACCTTCCTGGGCAACCGGCTCAAGCTCAAACGCGCCAATGCGAAGCATCAATCGGCCGCGTTGTTCAGCCACTTCCGCGGTGTGACCCGGCGCCCGGGCGAGGATGCCGGCAACATCAGCATCTACCGACACGCGCACGGCTGGATGTGGCTGATCCCGCTGCCCGACGACATCATGAGCGTGGGCGCGGTCTGCTATCCGGAGTACATGAAGACGCGCAAGGGCGACAGCGAGGGATTCTTGATGCGCACGCTGGCGCTCAATGCCGAAGTGAGTGCGCGCATGGCCGGAGCCGAGCGCGTGGCGCCGGTGCACGCCACCGGCAATTACGCTTACGAATGCACGCGCATGGCGGGCCCGCGCTGGCTGATGCTGGGCGATGCCTACACCTTCGTCGACCCGATGTTTTCCTCCGGCGTGTTCCTGGCCATGCACAGCGCCGAGCGCGGTGCGGCGATGGTCGATGCCGTGCTGCGCGCGCCGCAGCACGAAGCCAGGCTGCAGCGCGCGTTGCAACGCGAACTCAAACGCGGCGTGGATGAATTCAAGTGGTTCATCTACCGCTTCACCTCACCGACCATGCGCAGCCTGTTCGCGCAACCGCAGAACGTGCTGCAGCTGGAGCAGGCCGTGGTGGCGATGCTGGCCGGCGATGTCTTCGACAGCCCCGCCGTGCGCCTGCGCCTGCGCGCATTCCGCGCCATCTATGCGCTCACCACCTTGTCGATGATGCCGCGTGCCTGGCAGTCGTGGCGCCAGCGTCGGCGCCAGGCCAGGCTCGGTTTCGATGGCGACACCTTGCAACGAGACAGTCAATGACCGCTTTCCCGGCCCACACCACCCAGCCACTGCGCCACCCACGCCTGCAGGTCGATTATGTCGACCAGACCGACCCGGCCACGCTGCTGGCCGATCCGCAGGTACTGGCGGTGTTCGGCTTCGGCGACGCTGCGCCACGGCTGGACGACCCGCGCTACCTGCGCGTGCCGTTGCAGCCCCACCAGGCGCGCGTGCTGGAAGTGTGGCGCACCGATGCTGCGGTGCGCAGCGGGCGCGATGGCGACATCGCCTGGTCCAGCGACGGTCGCCTGCAGTTCGGCGTGATCGAGATCGACGAGCAGGACGTGGAGATCGAAGAAGCCGCCGCCAGGGCCTACGCCCAGATCACCGCCTTCGTCGGCGCCAGCCAGACCCCGCGCCTGCTGCGTATCTGGAACTATCTGGATGCCATCACCCTGGGCAGCGGCGACCGTGAGCGCTACCGCCAGTTCTGCGTGGGCCGCGCGCGCGGGCTGGGTGCCTTCGACACCGCGCAACTGCCGGCCGCCACCGCGGTGGGCCGCTGCGACGCCGAGCGCGTCATCCAGATCTACTGGCTGGCCGCCGCCGATGCCGGCACCCCGCTGGAGAATCCGCGCCAGGTCAGCGCCTACAACTACCCGCGCCAATACGGCCCGCAGCCGCCGAGCTTCGCCCGCGCGATGCTGCCGCCGGCCGGCAGCGACATGCCGCTGCTGCTATCGGGCACGGCCGCCGTCGTGGGGCACGCATCGATGCACACCGGACAGCTGCTGGCGCAGCTGGAAGAAACCTTCGCCAACTTCGACGCCCTGCTCGGCGCCGCGCGTCAGCACGTGCCTGCCCTGCCCGCACGGTTCGGCGCCGGCACCCGCCTGAAGGTGTACGTGCGCGAGCGCGACGACCTGGAACGGGTCGCGCAAGCGCTGGACGCGCGCTTCGGCCACGCCGTGCCGCGCCTGCTGCTGCACGCAGTGATCTGCCGCGATGAACTGGCGGTGGAGATCGATGGAGTGCACGGCTGACACCGCCTCGCCTCGCACGGCGAGGCGCGTAAAGCCGATCTGTGGACTACCTGCCCGGCACGGGATCGCAGCTGGCGTTGACTCGCCCCGCGTCAGCGCGACGCACCGACCGCACTGCGAGCCGCGCCACGGCTGCGGTCCGCACGTCGGCCTCAGCCGTTGAGCAATTCCAGCACCACATCGCGTGGCAGCTTGCCGGTTTCGTTACGCGGGAGTGCGGCGAGCCTGCGCAGGCGGCGCGGCAGGAACACCGGGTCGATGCTGACGCGCAGGGCGGCAAGGATCTGCGCTTCGTCCAGCGCCGGGGCCACCACCAACGCAGCGATGCGTCCGACCGCCTGTCCGGATTCGGGCATCAGCTGCACGACGATGCCGTCGATCACGCCTGGAACGGCCAGCAGGCGGCGGGTGAGATCGGCCAGTGACGCGCGCTTGCCCGCGATTTCCAGCAGGTCGGCCTGCCGCCCGCGCACCTGGAAGCGCCCGTCGCTGCCGACATCCATCATATCGGCCAGCAACACCGGCTTGGCCAGATGCGGTGCATGCACCAGGGTGCCGGCCTCCTGCATTTGCAGCCGCACGCCCGGCAGCGGGGTCCACGCCGCTTCCAGTGCAGTGCGGCGCACTGCGAACACGCAGGTTTCGGTGGAGCCGAACATCTCGCGCACCTCGCCGCCGAAGCGCGCTTCGGCCGCCGCGGCGATCTCCTGCGCCAACGGCGCGGTCGCCGAGACGATGCCCACCAGCGGCGGCAGCACCACGCCGGATTCGACCAGCGCGCGCAGATGCACCGGCGTGGTCACCAGCACACGCGGCTCCGGAATCTCCGACAGTGCGCGCGCGACATCGTCCGGGAAGAACGGGCGCCCGGCATGCACTGCCAGTTCCGTCACCATCGGCAACAGCACCGACAACTCCATGCCATACATATGCTGCGGCGGCACCGTGGCCACCACATGCGGCACCGCATCGGTGTGCGCCCACAGGCTTTGCAGCGCGACCAGATCCTGCCGCGTACTGGTCAGGAAGCTGCCCCAGGTCTTGGGATTGGGTTGCGGACTGCCGGTGCTGCCGGAAGTGAAACCGATCGCGACCAAGGCGTCGTCGGCCAACTGCGGGATCGGACCGTCGGCCTGCGGGAGTTCGGCCGGCAGCTGCCAGTACTGCGGCGGCGCCAGCTCCAGCGGAAGATCGCCCAGGCAATAGGTCTGGGCATGACGCGCCTGCACTTCGCCGACCACGGCCGGCGCGCGCGAGGACGGCAGCAGCGACACCTGCCCGCGCAGCGCGCAGGCGTAGAACGCCACCATGAAGCGGTAGCGGTCTTCGCACAGATTCACGGCATAGCGCCCATCCGGCAGCTGCTGCGCCACGCCATGCACATGCGCGATGAACGTGGCCAGGTCCACCGACTGCCCGGCACGCCATGCCAACGCCCTGCCGGGCGCACCCACGGCCATGGGATGAAAAACCGAGGGAGCGGGCAGGCTGGACATGGACACCGACGATCGCAAAAGCGCGCTAGCTTGGCCGCCCCCCGGGCCGCTGGCAAGTCGGGAGGTTTCCGGCAGCAGCACGCGGTGGAGGCGCCCCTCATCGCGCACGCACCGACAGGCCGCGCGCCACGCTGCCGACGCATGCACGCGACGCAGTGGAACATCGGTACCGTCCACGCCAGGGAACGGCGCGAACTGCAGCAACGGAGCGTCCTGCCATGCGACTGCGGCAGCGCGCCTGCGTGAATCCTTGCGCACATCGCATCGCTGCACAGCGCACACCATGCTGCGCCGACGTGCTCCACGTGCGATGTCTCACGGTCGCGCTCGCCTTTACTCCATCGTGTTCATGCTCGGAACAACGCCGCATGACCTGTGGCCCAAGCCCCTCGCGCAGACGAGCTGCTAGGCTTGCCCGCTCTCATTGTATCCAGTCGTTACCGATGCCCAGATTGCTGCCGTTGACCCTTCTGCTGCTGACTGCCACCGCACATGCGCAGTCCGCCGCACCGCTCACCATCGAACAGGTGATGGCCGATCCGGACTGGATCGGACCATCGGTCGAGCAGGCGTGGTGGCAATGGGACGGCAAACAGGTGCAGTACCTGCTCAAGCGCAACGGCAGTCCGGTCCGCGACACCTATCGTCAGGGCATCGACGGTGGAGCGGCCGAACGTGTGGCCGATAGCGCACGCGCCGGTCTGGATGCGATCAACCCCAGTTACGACGCCACCCGCCAGCGCATGCTGTTCGCACGCAATGGCGATATCTTCCTGCGCGATCTGCGTTCCGGTGCGCTGACCCAGCTCACCCGCAGCAACGAGGTCGAATCGCGCCCGCAGTTCGCCAGCGATGGTGGTGCGATCTGGCGCGCCGGCAACAACTGGTATCACTGGCGTGCAGATGGCGGCACCGCGCAGGTTGCCGTGGTCAAGGCCGAGCGCGACCCCAACGCTGCACCCAAGGCCGATGTGCTGCGCGAGCAGCAACTGGCCACGCTGGCCACGCTGCGCCGCGATCGCGAACAGCGCGATGCGCTGCGCACGCAGGAAGACGCCTGGCGCCGTGCCGATGCCACTCGCGCCGCCGCGCCGGTCTACCTGGGCGAGGACGTGGAGATCGTCGACAGCGCCCTGTCGCCGGACGGCCGTCACCTGCTGGTGGTCACCCAGGCCAAGAACGCCGAGGAAGGCCAGGCCGGCAAAATGCCCAAGTACATCACCGAATCCGGTTACGAAGAATTCCAGGAGGTACGTACCCGCGTGGGTCGCAATGCGCCGGTTGCGCACACGCTGTGGCTGGTGGATGTCGCCGCCGGTAGCGCACGACAACTGGCGTTCGACGCGCTGCCGGGCATCGCCACCGATCCGCTGGCGAGCCTGCGCAAGGCGGCCAAGCGCGATGCGCTCAAGGGCAACCGCGCGGTGCGCGTGGAAAGCGACGGCGATGGCAGCGGGCCGGCAGTGCACTGGAGCGACGACGGCCGCAACGTGGCGGTGGAAATCCGCGCGGTGGACAACAAGGATCGCTGGATCGCCAGCGTGGATCTGGATGCAGCCAAGCTGCAGCCGCGGCACCGCCTGAGCGATGGTGCCTGGATCAACTGGGACTTCAACGATTTCGGCTGGTTGCCCGACAACCGTACGCTATGGCTGCTGTCCGAAGAATCCGGCTATTCCCAGCTGTACACCATCGAAGGCAACGGCAAGCCGCGCCAGCGCACACGCGGCAAGTGGGAAGTGTCGATGCCGGTGCCCAGCGCCGATGGCAGCGGCATGTACTTCCTGTGCAACCAGCAGTGGCCGGGCGACTACGAGGTGTGCAAGCTCGATCTACGCACCGATGCGCTCACCGAGGTGACCGCGCTGAACGGCGTGGAAGGCTTCAGCCTGTCGCCGGACGGACAGCGACTGCTGGTGCGTTATTCCGGCGCCTACCTGCCACCACAGTTGGCGGTGGTGCCGGCCGCAGGCGGCCAGGCCCGCGTGCTCACCGATACGCGCACGCCGGCCTTCAAGGCGCAGCCGTGGATCGCACCGCAGTACGTGCAGGTGCCGTCCAAACACGGCGCCGGCACCGTCTGGGGCAAGTACTACGGCCCACAGACGCCCGAGCCGGGCAAGCAGTATCCGATCGTGATGTTCGTGCACGGTGCCGGCTATCTGCAGAACGTGTCGCAGCGCTACACGCCCTACTTCCGCGAGCAGATGTTCCACAACCTGCTGGTCCAGCAGGGCTACATCGTGCTGGATCTGGATTACCGCGCCTCCGAGGGCTATGGCCGTAACTGGCGCACTGCGATCTATCGCAACATGGGCCACCCGGAGCTGGAAGACTATCTGGACGGCCTGGACTGGCTGGTGAGCACCAAGCAGGGCGATCGCACGCGTGCCGGCATCTACGGCGGTTCCTACGGTGGTTTCATGACTTACATGGCCCTGTTCCGCAGCCCCGGCACGTTCAAGGCGGGCGCCGCGCTGCGCCCGGTGGGCGACTGGATGCAGTACAACCACGAGTACACCTCCAACATCCTCAACACCCCCGAGCTGGATCCGCAGGCCTACAAGACCTCGTCGCCGATCAACTACGCCGATGGCCTGCGCGACCACCTGCTGATCGCGCACGGCATGATCGACGACAACGTGTTCTTCAAGGATTCGGTGGACATGACCCAGAAGCTGATCGAGCTGCACAAGGACAACTGGCAGGTGGCGCCGTATCCGCTGGAACGCCATGGCTTCACCCGCGCCGATGCCTGGCTGGACGAGTACAAGCGCATCCTCAAGCTGTTCAACGAACAGGTGAAGCCACAGCGCTGAGCCAGGTACTGCACGCGTGGCCGCACGCGTGCAGCCACTGCGCGGGTGCGGTGCCAGCGCGCCGGAGCCGCTGCGGCGTATCGCCGACATTCCGCGCGGCGGCCGGCAGGTCTTCGGCAGCCGCCACGGCTGCGCTGCGTGCACGCTGCCGCCCGGACGGCGGGCCTGGATCCGGGCCGACGACGCCCCGACGGCAGGCGCCGGTTGTACGGCGCTCACCTGCATGGACGCAGGTCGCTCTAAGCTTGCACGCAGCGCGGTACAGTGACGGGCGCGACGCCCGGCTGCACCGATGCTCCGCCTGCTCGTTGCGTCGTCGGGCTTGCGGCAGCTTCCATCCACCCGGCGCACACGAGGGAGAGGCGATGGGCCTGTGGGACCGTTTGTTTGGACGCAAGACCGCCGCAGCGACGACGCAGCGGGCAGAACCCACGCTTGCGTCTGCGCCAGAGGCCGACGACGCAGCATCGGCGCCCCCCATCGATCCCGTATTGCAGCCGGCGCTGACGGCCTTTCAACGTGGCGAGCATCTGGCCGCCTACGCAGCCGCGCAGCCGCAGCTGCAGCGCGGCGCCGATGCGCAGCGCCTGTGCGCCCTGTCCCTGAGCGCACTGGATCGTTACGCCGAGGCCTACCCGCATTGGCTGGCGCTGTACGAACTGGAGCCGAGCGCGCACAACGCGCTGCAGCTGGCCACCACGTCGGTGATGTGCAACGAGATCGCGCGCGGCGAGCAGTGGCTGCTGACCTTCGACGATCTCAATGCGCAGGAGCGTTCCACCTCGCCGGCCACCGCACGCACCAGCTTTCTCACCGCGCTCACCCGCGCCGGCCATGGCGCGCACGCGCTACCGCATCTGGAATGGCTGCGCGAGGCCTACGCCGGCATGTCGATCACCGACAGCCATTTTCTCTATGTCCGTGGCCTGCCGTTCCTGGAGACCTTTCTCGAACGCAGCGCTCCGCTGTTGCAGCAGTGTCTGCCGGCCGGCGCCGTCGCGGCCTGGTACGCCCAATTGCAGCCGTCGCTGGATCCGCCCGGCCAGGCGGCGGTGGCGGTACACATCGCGTCGCTGCGATGAGCACGGCGCCTTCCACGCATGCCCCCTCCCCCGGCGGCCTGGTGACGCCGCTGGCATGGGTGTCGCTGCTGCTGGGCGTGGTCAGCACGCTGGGCAACCTGCTCCAGGTGCTGATGCTCGTGGCGATGCCCGACGCGGCCAGGCTGGCCTTGCCCGCGGGCATCGTCCTGCCGTCGTCCTGGCAGTGGCTGATCGACCACGCGATGTCGCTGTCGGTCCTCGGCGCGGTGCTGTCGGCATTGTTCGCCTGGTTGAGCTGGGCATTGCTGCAACGGCGCGAATGGGCACGCATCGGCTTCGTGGTGGTGCTGGTCGCCACCGGCGTGCTGAATTTCGCCGGGCTGGCGCTGATCGGACCGCTGTTCGACGGCGTGCAGGCGATGCTGCCGGCCGAACTGCTGCACAGCCCGGAGTGGCCGCAACTGCAGGCGCGCCTGCAGGCCACCCGGCAGATCGCACTGGTGCTGGCGGGCCTTGGTGCGTTGGCGATCGGCGGCGTGCACGCGGCGCTGGCCTGGCGGCTGTGTACGCCTGCGGTGCGCGCGGAGTTCGGTTGACCGAACCTGCGGTCGGCGCACAGCGCCCTGCGGTCGTTCCATCCAGCCCTGGCGGGTGATACGCCGCCGACGTCCCGGCCTGCGTTTGCCCTACGCGCCCGACACCTGGCAACTGTGGCGCATCGCCCTGCGACAAACGGGCGCGCGCGGGTCGGCGCATCGGCTGCGATGCACCGCTTAGAATTGGGTCATGAACGAATTCGACCGTGTACGCGATTATCTGACCGACCTGCAGGACCGCATCTGCGCCGCGGTGGAAGCCGCCGATGGCCGAGCGCGCTTCTCCGAGGACTTATGGCAACGCGAGGAAGGCGGTGGCGGGCGCACCCGCATCCTGCGCGATGGCGCGGTGTTCGAGCAGGCCGGTATCGGGTTTTCGGACGTGTCCGGCACCCGTCTGCCGCCATCGGCCAGTGCGCACCGGCCCGAACTGGCCGGCGCGACCTGGCGTGCCTGCGGTGTGTCGCTGGTGTTCCATCCGCACAATCCGCACGTACCGACCACGCACATGAACGTGCGTTACTTCCGTGCCGAACGCGACGGCGCAGTGGTCGCGGCCTGGTTCGGCGGCGGCTTCGATCTCACGCCGTTCTATCCCGTAGACGCAGACGTGCAGCACTGGCATCGCACCGCGCAGGCACTCTGCGCGCCCTTCGGCGAGGAGCGCTATGCCGCGCACAAGCGCTGGTGCGACGAGTATTTCTTCCTGCGCCACCGCAACGAGACGCGGGGCGTGGGCGGGCTGTTCTTCGACGACCTGGGCCAGGACTTCGAGCGCGACTTCGCCTATCAGCAGGCGGTGGGCAATGGGTTCCTGGACGCCTACATGCCGATCGTGGAGCGCCGCAAGGACACCGCGTTCGGCGAACGCGAACGCGAGTTCCAGCTATACCGCCGCGGGCGCTATGTGGAGTTCAACCTGGTCTACGACCGCGGCACCCTGTTCGGGCTGCAGAGCGGCGGGCGCGCCGAGAGCATTCTGATGAGCCTGCCGCCACGCGTACGCTGGGAGTATGGCTATGCGGCCGACCCGGGCAGCGCCGAGGCGCGCCTGCTGGATTACCTGGTGCCTCGCGACTGGCTGGGTTGACTCGCCCGAGGTGGCGCAAGCGCAGACGAGCCGCCATCGCTTGCCATTGGAGCAGCGCCGTCTTCGGCAGCTTCATTCTGCAATGCCGCATTAGGCACCCAATCGATTAAGAGCGGCTAACAACACTACTGCGCAGCCGCCAGGCGGGCGCGGCCGGTGCTCGGAATCCTCATGTACCACTCGTACACTCCGGTTCCTCCGCGCCGTCCACACCCACCTGGACGACTGCTCGCTACGTTCTGTTAGCCGCTCTAAATCTGAATTGGGGAAATGAAACGCTGTGTTGATTCAATGCATTAATCGCCCCTATTTAAATTTGTGATTGCTCGGGACGACGCTGCGTGCCGTTTCCATGCTGCGGCGCAATGCAATCCGGGTTGCGAACACAAATAAAAAGCCCCGCAGACCAGGGGGAGGTCGGCGGGGCCAGGGAACGGAAACTTGGGGAGGAGTTTCCGCTCCGAGATCTGCTCCAGGGGATGGGAGAGATCTGCCGACAGGCGTTGCGCCCGTCGAGGGATATAACACCATTTTCTACATTGATGGATCGTGAAGATTACTGTTAAAAAAATGTAGAATTTAGCGGTTATTCATTCCCTTGCCGCTGCGTGCGGTCGCATTATGATGGACGCTTTGTATAGCTAATCTGTGTATCCAGCATATCCGCGTGAATCGCGGCGTCAGTGCGCCTGGTCCCAGTTATCGCCGATACCGGAATCCACCACCAGCGGCACCCTCAACTCGGCCGCCGCTGCCATGCGTGTCGTGACCTCGCCCAGCAGCGTGTCGACGAAATCGACGTCCGCTTCGAACACCAGTTCGTCGTGCACCTGCAGGATCATCTTCGCGCATTGCGCATGGTCGGCGATCCAGCCGTCCACGCTGACCATGGCGCGCTTGATGATGTCGGCGGCGGTGCCCTGCATCGGTGCGTTGATCGCAGCGCGCTCGGCGCCGGCGCGCTGGCCCTGGCTGCCGGCGTTGATGAAGTCCAGATACAGGCGACGGCCGAACACGGTTTCCACGTAGCCCTTGTCGCGCGCCTGCTGGCGGGTGCTCTCCATGAAGTCGCGCACGCCGGGGTAGCGGCTGAAGTACAGCGCGATGTAGTCCTGCGCTTCGCCACGGCCGATGCCCAGCTGGCGGGCCAGACCGAAGGCGCTCATGCCGTACATCAGGCCGAAGTTGATCGCCTTGGCAGCGCGGCGCTCATCCCCGCTGACAGTGTCGATGGTGCGGCCGAACACTTCGGCGGCGGTGGCGCGGTGCACGTCGGCGCCGGATTCGAACGCGCCCACCAGGCCGGGGTCGCCGGACAGGTGCGCCATGATGCGCAGTTCGATCTGCGAGTAGTCGCAGGCGATCAGCTTGCGCCCGGCCGGGGCGACGAAGGCGCGGCGGATGCGGCGGCCGTCCTCGGTACGGATCGGGATGTTCTGCAGGTTGGGGTCGGACGAGGACAGGCGCCCGGTCGCGGCGCCGGCCTGGTGGTAGCTGGTGTGCACGCGCCCGGATTGCGGGTGGATCATCTCCGGCAGCTTGTCGGTGTAGGTGCTGCGCAGCTTGGCCAGGCCGCGGTACTCCAGGATCACCCGTGGCAGCTCGTGCTGGTCGGCGATGGCCTCCAGCGCCTCCTCGTTGGTCGACGGCTGGCCCTTGGGCGTCTTGACCACCGCGGGCAGCTTGAGTTCGTCGAACAGCAGCGCCTGCAGCTGCTTAGGCGAGTCCAGGTTGAAGCTGCGCCCGGCCAGCTCGGTGGCCTTCTGCTGGGCGGCGAGCATGCGCTTGGACAGGTCCGCGCTCTGGCGGCGCAGTTCGGCCGCGTCCACGCACACGCCATTGGCCTCGATGCGCGCCAGCACGCTCACCAGCGGCATTTCGATCTCGCGGTACACACGCTCCAGGCCGGGCTCGGCGGCCAGCTTGGAGCCGAGCACCTGGTGCAGGCGCAGGGTGATGTCGGCGTCTTCGGCGGCGTAGCGGGTGGCATCTTCCAGGCTGACGTGGGCGAAGGGGATCTGCTTGGCGCCCTTGCCGCAGATGTCTTCGTACTTGACTGTGTCGTAGCCCAGGTAGCGCTTGGCCAGGCTGTCCATGTCGTGCCGGGCGCTGCCGGAATTGAGCACGAAGCTCTCCAGCAAGGTGTCGTCGGCATAGCCGGCCAGTTCCACGCCATGCCGGCGCATCACGTGCAGGTCGTACTTGCCGTGCTGGCCGAGCTTGCGCACGGCCGGGTCGGTGAGCAGCGGCGCCAGCTGCGCCAGCGCCTGGGTGCGGTCGAGCTGGGCCGGGGCGCCGGGGAAGTCGTGGCCGAACGGCAGGTAGGCGGCCTGGCCGGGCTCGGCGGCGACGCTGAGGCCGATCAGGTTGGCCTGCAGGGCGTCCAGGCTGTCGGTTTCGGTATCGAAGGCGAACTGGCCGGCGGCGCGCAGCCGCGCGATCCAGCTGTCCAGCTGTTCCTGGGTGAGGATGGCCTCGTACTGGCCGGGCGCGGCCAATGCCGGGTCCAGGTCCACCGGCGCGCTGGCCGGGCCGGAGACGAAGCCGGTGCCGCGGGCGCGGCCGGGTTCGGTGCGCGCCACCGCCATCGCATCGGTCTGCGCCCCGGTTGCGGCAGCGCCACCAAGTTCGCGCAGCGCCTGGCTGAAACCGTAGCGCGCATACAGCGCCGCCAGCGCCTCGGGGTTGGGCTCGCGCAGCTCCAGCGCGCGCGGGCCGCTGGCCAGCGCCACGTCGGTCTTGATGGTGACCAATTCGCGATTGAGCGGCAGCCGCGGCAGCGCGGCGCGCAGGTTGTCGCCGATCTTGCCCTTGATCCTGTCGGCGTTGGCGATGACGCCATCGAGCGAGTCGTACTCGGCCAGCCACTTGGCGGCGGTCTTGGGGCCGCACTTTTCCACGCCGGGTACGTTGTCGATGGCATCGCCCATCAGCGCCAGCAGATCGACGATCTGGTCCGGCCGCACACCGAACTTGGCCACCACCGCCTCGTCCGAATCCATGCGGCTGCCGCTCATGGTGTTGACCAGCTCCACGCCCGGGCGCACCAACTGGGCGAAGTCCTTGTCGCCGGTGGAGATGGTGACGGCCAGGCCGTCGGCCGCGCCCTGCAGCGCCAGCGTGCCGATCACATCGTCGGCTTCCACGCCGTCGATGCGCAGGATGTCGATGCCCAGCGCATGCACGATGTCGCACATCGGCTGCACCTGCGCGCGCAGGTCGTCGGGCATCGACGGGCGGTTGGCCTTGTAGTCGGCATACAAGTCATCACGGAAGGTCTTACCGGGCGCATCCACCACGAAGGCGACGTAGGCCGGGCGCTCCTTCAAGGTGGCGCGCAACATGTTGACCACGCCGAACAAGGCGCCGGTGGGCTCGCCCTGGGCGTTGGTCAGCGGCGGAAGCGCGTGGAACGCGCGGTACAGGTAACTGGACCCGTCGATCAGGACTAATCTGCTCATGGCCCGATTCTACGCTGCACGTCCACGCCACACCCGGCCGGCGCATACTCGGCGGCGACCTCACACGGACCATCACGATGAAGAGAGCATGTCTTTTGCTGCTGCCGCTGTTGCTGCTCGGCGGCTGTGCCACCACCAATCCCGGCGGCGGCAGTGTGCCGGCCAATGCGGACGTCACCAGCAAGACCATGGGCAATGGCGACAAGGTGGACGAATACCGCGTCAACGGTCAGCTGGAGATGGTGCGCATCACGCCGGCACGCGGAGCGCCGTACTTCCTGTACGACCGCGACCACGACGGGCATACCGACGCGGAGAAGGACAAGGTCAACAAGGTGTATTGGCAGCTGTATAGCTGGTGATTCGGGATTCGGGATTGGCAACAGCCGGAGGCGTGACACGCGTCGGCTGTGCGGGGCGCTCAGCCGTCATCGAGCGGGCCGGTGACGCGCTGCAGGTCGTCGATGCCGGCTGGGGCCAGTTCCTTCATCAAGGCCAGGAAGTCGCGGCCCACCAGACGCTGTGCGCGGCGCAGCAGCATCGGCACCGGGCTGGAAGGCTCGCAGCGCGCGTAGTAGGCGCAGATCTCGTCCAGGCGACGCAGCACATCGTCCGGGCCGGCGATGGCGCCGGGCGGGCGGGCGCTGCCGGCTGCGGTGGCGGCGCCCTCGCCTGCCGATGTGGCGTCGGCTTCCGGCAGGCCGGTGGTGGCGCTGCCGTCGCGGGCCTGCCAGTGCGGCAGCACGAAGCGTTCGAGTTCGCGCAGGTCGGTCAGCAGCGGGCGCAGGTCCGGCGCGGCCGTGCCCAGGCGCTCGGTCAGCAGCGCATCGATCGCGCGCGCCTGGGCCGAGGCATCGCCAATGGCCTGAGCAGCGGCGGCCAGGATCTCCGGTGCGCAGTCCTGGCAGCAGGCCTCGATCTCGGCCAGGCTGGGGCCGCTCTGGCCGTCGGGCAGTTTGATGCTGCCGTTGGCCACGCGCAGGTCGCGCAGGCTGAAACGGCCCAACCGCGGCGACTGCACGAAGGCGGTGGTGCGCAGCACGCCGAGCAGGCCCATCGGGTCGCTCAGCCCGACCAGGGCGTTGACGCGCGAGGTGGGGTCGTTGTCGTCCTCGGCATCCAGCTGCGGGTGCACGCTGTCCCAGTGCCGGTCGAGCAGGCCATGGATCAGCGCCAGGGTGTCGGCCCAGCCCGGCAGCCCGCGCAGGCGCAGCCAGGCCGCGCCGAGCCGGCTGGCCACGCGCAGGTCGCGGCTGCGCCGGCTCAACTCCAGCGCCAGCGTCTGCACCTTGTCCCAGTCGGGCTCTTCGGCAGCGATGACCGCATCGCCCAAGCTGCGCTCGGCGCGCACCGCCGCTTCGCGTTCCAGGCGCAGGAAATCCGGGTCGTACTCCAGGTCCGGGCCGGCCGGAGCGTCGTCGCTGACCGGTGCGAGCAGGGTCTGCAGGGTGGTGGTGTCGTGCATGGCGCAGGCTCCGTCTGGATGCTGCCGCGGTGCGGCGGCAGCGAGGCGATCACTGGGGGGCGCAGACCGCGTCCGGGTCGCCGGCATCGCAGGCCGGCTGCTGGTCGTCGGGCAGGCGCAGGCCCGGACGGATCAGGCCGAAGGCGCGATACGGCGTGCCGGAGGCGGACAGATCGACAAAGGCGATGGTGCGGCTGGCCGAACTCTGCGCGCGGCCGGCGAACGCGGAGGCCGGCACGTTGAAGCTGGAGCCGCCGCTCAGATCGAGCAGGCCGCCGGCCGCGGTGGTGGCATTGAAGTACGCCGGCGGCATGCCGACGAAGCCGATGGTCTGGCTGCCGGTGCCGATCAGGTAGATCGGATCCTGCTGGGTCCCGATACGGCCGGTGGCCGAGAAGCTGCCGGTGCCCTCGCGCAGCGTGGCGCGGCCTTCCTGCAGCAGATCGCCGCGTACCGACAGGTAGAGCGCGCTGTTGCCGGCGTCCACGCTGTAGACGCTGCCGTTGGCCAGTACCAGGGTGAGGTCGCCTGCGTTGGTAAGGCTGAAGCCGTCGTTGGCGGTGAAGTTGCCCAGGCGTACCACCCGGTTGCCGAGGAAGCTGTCGGCATCGCCCAGCGTCACCGGTCCGTTGGCGCTGCCGCCGAGCAGGCTGGCAGTGAGCGTGCTGCCAGCGCGCTGGCGGATGCCGGCCGCAGCCTGCAGCCAGCTGGTGGCGCCGCTGAGCTGGCCATCCAGCAGCAGGGTGCCGCCGCTGTTCAGGCGCAGCAGGGCACCGCCATCCACGCGCCCGCTCACCTGCAGCGTGCCGGCGCTGAATACGTCCAGGCCCTGCGCGCTGAAATCGGCCAGGGTGCCGATGGCATTGCCGGCGCCGGTCAGCGTGGCCGCACCGGCGGCGCTGCCGCCGAGCTGGCCGGCACGCAGGCTGCCGGCGCTCTGGGCGATGGCACCGCCGCTGCGCAGGCTGACGGTGCCGGCAGTGAGGTCGTGACCCAGCTGCAGCGCGCCGCCGCTGGCCACTGCGACGGTGCTGCCGGCGATCGCGCCGCTGCTGGAGAACTGGCCGCCGGCCTGCAGGTCCACCGCACCGCTGGCCTGCACGGCAGCGGCGAGATCGTTGCGGTCGACGATGGCGATGCGGCCGCCACGGGCCTGCACATTGCCCTGGAAATCGTTGCCGGCATCGGTGAGCACGATGGCGGCGGTGCCGGCATCGAGCGTGCTGGTACCGACCACTGTCAATGCGCCTTGCTGGTTGATACCGGCAGCATCGGCTGCAGGCACGGCAAGCGCCTGGGCAGTCATCGCGCCTGGCGTGGCCGATACCGCTGCGCCGCCGCTACGCGCGACCAGCGCACCGCCAATCCGCCCCTGGCCCAGATCCAGGCCGGCGCCGCTGGCAACGTCCAACGCGCCAACGTCCAGATTGCCCAGCGTCAGCCCTGAGCGATCGCGCACACGGGTATCGCCACCGCTCAGGCTGAGGGCCGACTGGAAATCGTTGCCTGCATCGGCCAGCACGATGGTCGCACCGGCGCTGTCGATGCGGGTGGCGCCGGTCACGGTCAGCGCACCGGTCTGCGTCACCGCACCGCCGTTGCTGGCGGCATCCAGATCGCCATTGACCAGGCCAAGACCCAGGTTCAATGCACCGTTGCTGGCGACACTCATTGCGCCGGTGTCGAGTGCATCCAGGGTGAGCGCATTGGCATCGCGCACGCGCGTGGCGCCGCCGGTCAGCGCCAGCAGTCCCTGGAAATCGTTGCCCGCCGCGTCCAGCGCAATGGTGCCGCTGCCGGCGTTGACCACGGTGTTGCCCGCGACCAGCAGCGCACCGCCGGTTTGGGTGATCGCCGCATTGGTGGTGTTCAAGCTCAGCGTGCCGCCAGCGGTGAGCGCGTCGGTCAGGACGATCCCATTGGCACCGGTCACTTGCACATCGCCACCGCGCAAGGCGCCATTGGTGCGCAGGCTGCCGCCGTTCGCGATCAGGGTCAGTGCGCCGTTGCCGGTGTCGATCCGACTGGCGGGCAGGTTCAGGCCTGCACCTGCAACCAGCGATACGGCTGCATCGGCGCCGCCCTGCACGGCAGCGATGCTCAGATCGTTGCGATCACGCAGCGCGATGGCGTTACCTTGCAGCGCAATCGCACCCACGAAGTCGTTATCGGGATTGATCAGGGAGATGTCGCCGCTGCCGGCGTTCAAGGTTGACGCACCGCCGACCGAGAGCGCGCCGCTCTGGGTGATCGCGGCGTTGCCGCTGCTGCCGTTCAATGCACCGCGCACCACGCCACGGCCGAGAGTCAATGCGCCATTGCTGCTGGCAGTCAGTGCATTGGTGGACAGCGTGCCGAAGGTGAGTGCATTGCCGGTAATCCGTGCATCGCCTGCGGTGAGGTCGATGACGCCATTGAAGGCATTGCCCGCTTGACCGAGCACAACGTTGCCGCTGCCGGCATCGATGGTGGTGGTGGTGCCGACGGCGAGCGCAGCGGCCGTCTGGGTGATCGCCGCATTGGTGCTGCTCAGCGTCAGCGCCTGGGTGGCGGTGATGCCGTGGCCGATGGTCAGGCCGTCACGCGCGGACAAGGCCACGTTGCGACCGCGCAGGTCGCCGCCGGTGCTCACGCTGCCGCCGTTGGCGATCAGGCTGAGGTCCGCACTGCCGGTGTCGAGGGTCTGTGCGGAAAGATTCAATGCGCCGCCCGCGGTCAACGCAATGGAGCCATTGGCGCCGGCATTCAAGGCGGTGATGGTCAGAGTACCGCTGTCGGCAACGGCGATGCCGGTTCCGGTGAGGCCGATGCCGGTGCCGAAGCGGTTGCCGGCGCCGTTCAGCGCGATGCTGCCGCTGCCTGCATCGACGGTGGTGGCACCCACCACGTTGAGTGCGCCGCCACTCTGGGCGATCGCGGCATTGCTGCTGCGCAGGTCGAGGGTGTTGGCGGAGACGGTGTGGCCGAGCGTCAAACCATCGCGGGCGAACAGGGTGACGGTATTGCCGCTCAGCGCTGCGCCGGTGCTCAGTGCGCCGCCATTGGAGCTCAGGGTCAGGTTGCCGTTGCCGAGCGCGATGGGCTGCGCCGACAGGCTCAAGGTGCCGCCGGCAGTCACGGCGACATCGCCGTTTCCGGTACTGGTCAGCGCGGCAATGCCGAGATCGTTGCTGTCGGTCAGCCCGATGCCGTTGCCGGCCAGGCTGACGGTGTTGAAGTCGTTGCCGGCGCCAAGCAAGGCGATCGATCCGGTGCCTGCGTCGACCGTGGTGGCGCCGCCAGCGGTCAGTGCGCCGGCATTCTGGGTGATCGCTGCATTGGTGCTGCTCAGCGCCAGGTTTCCGGTGGCGTTGATCGACTGGCTCAGCGTCATGCCGTCGCGCGCGGACAGCGCAACGTTGCGCCCGCTCAGGCTGCCGCCGATGTTCACCCTGCCGCCGTTGGCGGTCAGGTTGAGATCGCCGCCGCCGGCGTTCACGCTGGTCGCCGGCAGGGTCAGGCTGCCACCGGCCGTCACCGCGACATTGCCGTTGTTGTTGCTGGTCAAGGAGGTGAGGGTGAGATCGTTGCGGTCCTGCACCGTGATGCCGGAACCGGCCAGGGTCAGGCCGCTCTGGAAATCGTTGTTGGCATTGTCCAGCGTGATCGATCCGCCGCCGGCGATCACCGCGCTTGCCTGGCGAACGGTCAATGCGCCGGTCTGGGTGATCGCATGGCCGCTGCTGATCGCCACCAGGCTGTCGGCGCTGCCGCTTCCCAGCGTCAGCGCGCCATCGCTGATGGCGGTGAGCGCACCGGTGGACACGGCGCCCAGCGTCAAGGCGTTGCTGTCGCGCACCAGGGTGCCGCTGCCGGTCAGGTTCACGACGCCGCGGAAGTCGTTGTCGATACGGCCCAGCGCGATCGAGCCGCTGCCGGCGTTGAAGGTGGAGGCGCCACCGATGCTCAGGATGCCTGCGGTCTGATTGATCGCGCTGTTGTTGGTGGACACCGACAAGGTGCCGCTGCCGGTGAGACTGCTGATGCTGGTGGCCAGTGTCAGCGCGTTGCCGCTGAACAGCGAAATGGCGTCGCCGACGAGATCGCCGCCCAGCGCCAGCGCGCCGTTCTCGGCGCGCAGCGTCATGACGCCGTCGCTGGTCAAGCCGGTGGCCGGCAGCGACAGCGCATTGCGTGCGGTGAGCGCGATGTTGCCGGTTCCGCCATTGACCAGGGAGGTGACGCTCAGGTCGTTCGCGTCGACCACGCCGATGTTGCGCCCGGTCAGCGCGATCCCGCCCTTGAAGTCGTTGTCGCGCTCGAGCGAGATCGCGCCGGTGCCGGCATCGACGCTGGCCAGACCACCGACGTCCAGAACCCCGGCGTTCTGGGTGATTGCCGCGTTGCTGGCGGTCAGGCCCAGGGTGCCGCTGGCGGTGACGTCGTGATTGAGGCTGAGGCCGTCGCGCGCGCGCAGGCTGACGTTGCCGCCGGCCAGGCTGCCGAGCGTGCTCAATGCGCCGCCATTGGCGGTCAGGCTGAGCGCGCCGGTGCCGGTGGAGAGATTCTGCGTGGGCAGCGTCAGCGCCCCCTCGGCCGTCAGTGCGATGGCGCCGTTGGCACCGCTGGTGAGCGAGGTCACCGTCAGATCATCGCGATCGTGCACGCTGATGCCGGTGCCGGTCAGGCTGACGCCGCTGCGGAAATCGTTGTCGACGTCATTGAGCGCGATCGTGCCGCTCCCAGCATCGAGGTTGGCGGCACCGGTGACGATCAGCGCATCTGCCTGGCCGATCGCAGCATTGCCGCTGGTGGCGGAAAGAGTGCCGGCGACCGTGCCGCTGCCCAGATTCAACGTCCCGTTGCTGGTGACGGTGAGGTTGCCGCTGTTCAGCGCGCCCAGCGTCAGCGCGCCGCTGTCGACGATCTGCGTGCTGCCGCCGGTCAGGCTCACCGCCTGGCGGAAATCGTTGCTGCCGGTGGTCAGCGTGATCGCGCCGGTACCGGCCTGCAGGGTGCCGGTGCCGGTGACGGTCAGGCCGCTGCCTGCGGACTGGACGATCGCACCGTTGTTGCTGGTGGCGACCAGCGCGCCGTTGACCGTGCCGCTGCCCAGATCGAGCGCGCCGTTATTGGTGACGGTGAGATCGCCCGTGCTCAGGGTGCCCAGCGTCAGCGCACCACTGTCGGCGATCTGCGTGGTACCGCCGGCCAGGCTGACCGCCTGCCGGAAATCGTTGCTGCCGGTGGTCAGCGTGATCGCACCGGTGCCGGCCTGCAGATTGCTGGTGCCGGCGACGGTCAGGCCGCTGCCGGTGGATTGGCTGATCGCGCCATTGTTGCTGATGGCGACCAAGGCGCCGTCGATCGTGCCGCTGCCCAGCTGCAATGCGCCGGCACTGGTGACGGTGAGGTCGCCGGTGGTCAGCGTGCCCAGGGTGAGCGCGCCGCTGTCGGTCACCCGCACGGTGGCGCCGGTGAGCGACAGCGGGCCGCCGAAGTCGTTGCCGGCGCCGTCCAGGCTGATGGCACCGCTGCCGACCGCCGCGGTGGCGGTGGCGGAACCGGCGGCAACGATCGCGCCGGCGGTCTGCACGATCGCCCCGGCGTCGCTGGTCAAGGTCAGCGCGCTGCCGGAGCGCAGATTGTGGCCCAGGCCCAGCGCATCGCGCGCGCGCAGGGTCACCTGGTTGCCGCCGAGCGCGCCGGCCGTGCTCAGTGCGCCGCCGAGCGAGATCAGCGACAGATCGCCGGTCCCGGTATCCAGCGCCTGCGCAGGCAGGCTGAGCGTGCCGCCTGCCAACAGGCTGACGGCGCCGTTGCTGGCGGGGGTTAGCCCGGCGACGGTGAGATCGTTGGCGTCGCGCACCGAGATGCCGTTGCCGGCCAGGCTGATTGCGCCCTGGAAGTCGTTGCCGGCATTGATCAGCGTGGTGGTACCGCTGCCGGAATCGAGGGCGCTGCTGCCGGTCACGGTCAGCGCGCCGGCCTGGGTGATCGGCCCGCCGTTGCTGGCGGCGCTCAGGTTGCCGCTGACCCGGCCGCCGCCCAGCGTCAGCGCGCCGGTGCTGGTGGCCGAGAGCGCGCCGGTGCTTAGCGTGCCCAGGGTGAGGCCATCGCGGTCGTTGAGTTGCACGTTGCCGGTGGTGAGGTTGAGCGCACCGCTGAAATTGTTGCCAGCCCCGGTCAATGTGAGCGCACCGGTGCCGGTGACGGCGGTGGTCACGCCGGCAACGGTGATATCGCCGGCGGTCTGGGTGACCGCGGCATTGCCGGTGGTCAGGATCAGCGTACCGGCGTCGATGTCGTGGCCGATGCCGATGCCGTCGCGCGCGCGCAGGTTCACCGTGCCGCCACGCACGCTGCCGGCGGTGCTCAAGGCGCCGCCGTTGGAGGCCAGCCGCAGCGATGCGGTGCCGGTGTCGATGGCGAAGGCGGCCAGCGTCAGGGTGGCGTTGGAGAACAGATCGACCGCGCCATCGGCACCGCTGCTCAGTGCGGTGATCGACAGATTGTTGCGGTCGTGCACGTTGATGTCGGTGCCGGTGAGACTGAGCCCGCCGGTGAAGTCGTTGCTGTCGTTGCCCAGCGCGATGGCACCGCTGCCGGCGTTGATGGTGCTGTTGCCGGTGACGTTCAAGGTGCCGGTCTGGCCGATCACGCCCCCGTTGCTGATGGCCGTCAGTGCGCCGCCCACGGTGCCGTTGCCCAGCGTCAGGGCGCCGGTGCTGGTGGCGCTGAGCGCGCCGGTGCTGAGGCTGGACAGCTGCAGCGCGTTGCGGTCGACGATCTGGGTCGCGCCACCGCTGAGGCCGACGGCCTGCTGGAAATCGTTGCCGCCGTTGGTCAGGGTGATGGCGCCGGTGCCGGCCTGCAGGTTGCTGGTGCCGGTGACGGTTAGGCCGCTGCCGGTAGATTGGCTGATCGCACCGTTGTTGCTGGCGGCGACCAACGCGCCGCTCACGGTGCCGCTGCCCAGGTTCATTGCGCCGGTGCTGGTCGCGGTGAGGTTCCCGGTGCTCAGCGTGCCCAGGGTCAGCGCGCCACCGTCGGTGAGCTGCGTGGTTCCGCCGGTCAGGCTCACCGCTTGCTGGAAGTCGTTGCTGCCGGTGGTCAAGGTGATGGCACCGGTGCCGGCCTGCAGGTTGCTGGTGCCGGTGACGGTGAGGCCGCTGCCGGTGGATTGGCTGATCGCACCGTTGTTGCTGGTGGCGACCAGCGCGCCGCTCACGGTGCCGCTGCCCAGGTTCAGCGCGCCGCTGCTGGTGGCGGTGAGGTTGCCGGTCGTCAACGCGCCCAGGGTCAGCGCGCCGCTGTCGGTGATCTGGGTGGCACCGCTGCTCAGGTTCACCGCACCGGTGAACTGGTTGCCGCCGTCGGTGAGCGTCAGCGTCTGGCCAGCCAGCGAGAAGGTGCTGGTGCCGCCCACCGTCAGCGCGCCCGACTGGGTCAGGCCGATGGTGTTGGACACGCTCAGGTTGCCCAGCGCATCCACCGCGCCCAGCGTGGCGATGCGGTTGCTGCCGGTGAAGCTGGCGCTGCCACTGGTCTGGCTGAACAGGGTTCCGGCGGTCAACGCGCCGGTCTGCTGCACGCTGCCGTTGGTGGAATAGTTGATGCTGCCGCTATCGACGTCGATGCTGCCATTGCCGCCGATCGCCACGCCGGAAACGCCATTGGCCACCAGCGACACGTTGCCATCGCTGCCGGACAGCGCCGCGGCACGAATGACGCCGCTGTTGTTGATCAGCTGGTTGAAGATGCCGGACGCCGCGCGCGCCTGCAGCGTGATGGTGCCGCCGGGTGCGCTCAAGGTGCCGCGGTTGTCCACCGCCAGGCTGTCCAGCGCCAGCTGCAGCCCCCTGTCGACGACGACGCCGAAGCCGCCGGTTTCGAAGGTGAGGGTGACCCGGTCGGCACCGGCGAGGTTGATGTTGCCGGCGGTGGCGGTAATGGTGCCGTCGTTGACCACCTTGCCGCCGATCAGGTTGACCGAACCGGCGGCGGCATTGATGGTGCCGCTGTTGGAGGTCAGCGCCACCGTGTTGCCACCGGCGTCGAGGACGTCGTTGCCGCTCATGAAGTTGGCGGCGGTCGTGCCCAGGGTACTGGCCACCAGTCCACCGACATTGATGTTGGCGGTGCTGCCGAAGATGATGCCGTTGCTGTTGAGCAGGAACACCTGCCCGTTGGCGTTGAGATTGCCGAAGATCTGCGTCGGGTTGCCGCTCTGCACCAGGTTGAGCACGGCGGCGTTGGTGGAGGGCTGGTTGAAGGTCACCGTGGCCGCCGAGCCGATGTCGAAGGCGGACCAGTTCAACGCCATCCGGCTGGAGGTCTGGTCGATGGTCAGGGTCGCGCCGCTGGCCGCGTTGATGGTGCCGGTACCGCCGGCGATGCTGCCACCGGTGGGCAACTGGTTCGCCGCCACGGCCTGGGCCCGGCTAGCGGCCGGCATGCCGATCAGGGCAGCGGCCAGCGCGAGGGCGAGCGGGCAATGACGCAACGGGAGCGTGCGCGGCGACGTCGCAGGATGGGTGGTGGCGTGCATGCGCAGATCCCTCAGAAAGTGAAGCCGAAACGCGTGTAGATGCGGGCGTCGTCGCGTCCGTCGGACGCATTGCGGCGTCCGGTCGGCAGGGCGGCGGTGAGGCGCCATTCGAAATTGGCGTACTGCGGCAGGCGGAAGGTGAAGCCCACACCGGCGGCGTCGAAGGTCGACGGTGCGGCCACGCCGTTGGCTGCGTACACGCGGGCGTGATCGGCGAACACGTCCAGTTCCAGCAGTTCGCGCCACGGGCGGCCGTTGAACGGCGAGGCGACATCGGCAAAGCCCGGCGCATCGACGTGGTATTCCAGCGCCGTGTAGTAGCCGCGGTCGCCCAGCGCATCGGACACCGGATAGGAGCGCACGCTGTCCGGTCCGCCGACGGCGAACTGCTCCAGCGGCGCCAGCGTGTCGTCGCTGTATTGGCCGCTGAACTTGAAATACAGCCGCTGGGTGCGGGTGAGGTATTGCAGGCGGGTGTAGGACAGCCGCGCCAGGGTGAAATGGCTGTCGCGATCGGGGCTGACCAAATCCGGGTCGGCCGAGCCGTCGCGCAAGGCCTGGCGCACGCTCACCTGCAGCAGATCCACACCGCGCCAGCGCAGATCGGTGCGGCGCAACGAGGCGCCGAGTTCGGCCACGTCGAAGGATTGGTCCGAGAGCTGGGTGCCGGCCGCCTCCAGCCGCGAGGTCTCGCGCAGATACCGCGCCGAGCCCTGCAATTGCAGCAGGTCGCGGTTGATGAACTTCCAGTCGGCGCCGGCGTACATCACCGCGGTCGGCCCGCGCAGACCGAGCCGGGCGAACACGCCATTGCGCACTTCCAGCTCGCTGCGGCTGGCGCCGACCACCGCACTCAGGCCGGACACCTGGCCCACCGGCAGCGCATACGACAGCGCGCCGATCTGGCTCTGCCGCGGCGACAGCGAATACGCGTAGTTGGCGGCGAACACATCGCCCAGGCCGAGCGGGCTGTTCCAGGTGATGCCGGCCTGCGCGCGGTAACGGCCGGTGAGTTCGGTGCCGTAGTTGTTGCCGCCCAGGCTGATGACGTACGGGCGCGTGGACTCGCTGGCGACCAGCACCACGTCGGTCTCGCCGGCGTTCTGGCCGGGCTGCAGCACCGAAGACAACGACACGCCGGGCAGATCGCGGGTATACAGCAGTGCGGTATCCACGTCCTGCTTGCGCAGCGGGCGGCCTTGCAGCTGGCGCAGCGGCGCAGACAGCGCCGAGCCACGGTAGCGCGCCGCGCCCTGCACGGTGATCTGGCCGATGCGGCCTTCCAGGACACGGATCTCGATGATCCGGTCCGGGCCAGGGGTCTGCGCCGGCAGGTAGGCGGTGCTGACGATGAAGCCGGCCTCGCGGTAGGCACGGGTGATGGTGTCGGCGACCGCCTGCAACTGGTCGAAGCGCAATGCCGCCTCCGGCTGGCCCTGCGCCAGCGCGGCGAAGGCGGCATCGGCCACGGCCTGGATGCGCGCCGGGTCGATACCGGCATCGGGGTAGTTGCCGACGTCGCGCACGCGAAAGCCGCGCACCGGCAGGGTCGCTGCGGCGTCGCCACGATCCTTCAGCGCCGGCAAGGCGGCACCGGCGGCCGGTGCTGCCGAATCCTCCTGCCCCTGCGCCCACGCTGGTGCGGCCAGCAGCAGGCACGCGGACAGCGCCGCGGCCAGATACGTCATACGCATACGTCACTCACCCCTGAAAACTTCCGTTGTCGCGCGTGCCCGAACGGCTTTACTGCGCATGCGGCGAGCGTGGTGCCCCCATGACGCTCGACCTGGTTGCGCTCGCCCCTGACTGAACGTCGGTCTAACCCCGACGTACATTTATGGAATGTTAGCAAGATTAGTGCGACGGCGATCACTAATACGAGCATTCCTCCCGCACGTGCGCGGAATCGGCTGAACCGATTAACCGGTGGCGGCAGACCCGGCCGCTCGCCCGCGGCAGGCGAGCGCGGATTGCGCAAGGTCACCCCCTGCGCCTGCCGCGCCGCCTCCAGCACGCGACGGCGGCGCGCCCGGTATTGCGCGCGGTCGAGCTGCCCCTGCTGGTGCGCCTGCGCCAGGGCCTGGAGTTGCGCACTGGCCGGGTGCTGCGGCAGGCCGTCGTGGCTCATGGCAGTTCCCGCAGGACGCGAAAGCCCACGTCCGGCTGCGCCGAGCCGTTATCGCCGCGGCTGGCCTGCACGCTGCAGTCGGACCAGTAACTGGCGAAGCTGCCGCCGCGCGCCTGTATCCCGGCGCCGCTGGACACCCATTCCCAGACATTGCCGGTGAGGTTGATCAGCCCCCAGGGATTGGCATCGCGTCCTCGCGCCGAGACCGGCGCACGCGCCGCATCGCCTGCACTGGCGGTGGGCGGTATGCAGTTGCTGTCCTCGGCCTGCCGCCAGTTGGCGGCCGCCTGCGCGGCATGCAGCCATTCGGCATCGCTGGGCAGGCGGTAACGCCAGCCGCCGCTGCCGATGGTCAGCCAGCGCAGATAGGCGCGGGCCTGGCTCAGGCTGATGTTGCGCACCGGTGCCCGCGCCAGCTCGGGGGTACTGGCGGCTTGCGCGGTGCAGCGGCCGGTGGCCTGGCAGAACAGGTTGAAGTCGGCCACCGTCACTTCGCCACGCGAGAGCGCATAGGGCCTGCCGCCGGCAACACCGGGCACGACCACCAGCATCGGCCCGCGGGTGTCGCCCAGGGTGTCGAAACAGGCCGCGCCACGCCCGGGCAGGCCGGCGCCGCCGCACGGGTCCGGGCCGGTGGGCAGCGGCGGCAGGCTGGCATCTTCGTCCACGCTGCCGGGCAGTGGCGCGGCGCTGGCACTGTGCGCGGTCGCCGGGGCGGCACCGGCGGGTTTGGCGGCGGATCTGCCGCGTGCCGGCCTTGCCGTGGCCGCGGCGGGCGCCTCGGTGGCGCTGCCGGTCGGCACGCTGTCGGGCGCAGGCGCATCGGAGCTGGCTGCGCGTTGCAGGCGTGCGGACAGCGTGCCCTCGGGAAGCTGGCCGGCGGTTTTCATCTGCGCTTCCAGTTGCGCCATGGCGGTGGCATCGCTGCGATACAGCGCCTGCAGGCGCTGGCCCAGTGCCTGGCGCTCGCCGGCCGGCAGCGTGGCCGCCGTCATCACCGCGGCGACCACCGCATAACGGGCCTGCGTCTGGCGCAGCTCGGCGCGCTGACCCAGCCGCTGCACAGCCTGCGCCAGCAGCTCGGCGGCCTGCGCGTAACGTCCCTGCGCGAACGCATCGGCGGCGGTGTTGCGATACACCTGCGCCAGCAACTGCGGGCCTTCGCTGCGCAGCAGCGGATGCTCCGGTTGCAGGGCGCGGATGCGCGTCAGCGCATCGCCGGTCTTGGCCAGGTCGTTGGCGGCGGCGGCGCGGCGCAGCGATTCGATCCGCCCGGCCAGTTCGGCCTCGGCGCTTTCGCGTGCCAGCGCCTGCTGCAGTTGCTGCTCCAGGGTCTGCAGGCGCGTGCGCTGGGCCAGCAAGGCGGCCGACTGCGGGGCAAGGCCCAGGCCGAAGGCCACCAGCGCCTGTGCGCCGGCCAGCTGCGCCGGATCGGACTGCGCGGCCACCACGCCGCCGATGGCCTCGGCCACCGCGCCCGCCTGCGTGCTGC
>NZ_JAJGQG010000038.1:0-37587 GCF_020783795.1 Xanthomonas sp. NCPPB 1067 | reverse complement strand
CGCCGGGGCGCGCCGAGGCTCTATCGGTAAAGCCTCGTCGCGCCGGGGTTCGCTCCTGCGTATCGATTGCCGGCGTCCGGCGACGCATTTCGATGACGCGCACGAACGCAACTGGAACTGGCGCGCGATGGTTCGCCCTGAAACCGTCTTGCACGACGCAACCCTCTAATCCTTTTGGGTTAGTCTTCGACGACTTTGCGCTTGAAGAGGGTGTGCGTTTCCGATGAACGAGTACCGCAGCAGTCTTGTGTTCGCTACCCCCGATCTGCCCTTGCGCGACGATGTGCGTCGGCTCGGTGCGCTGGTCGGCGACCTGCTCGCCGAGCAGGTGTCTGCGGAATTCTTCGACGAGATCGAACGCGTCCGCACCGCGGCGATCTCGCGCCGTGAAAGCGATGCACCGCCTTCCACGTTGAGCGAACAGCTCAGCAGCCGCGCACCGCGCGATGCCGAATCGCTGGTGCGTGCTTTCAGCACGTATTTCCAGGTGGTCAACATCGCCGAGCGCGTGCACCGTATCCGCCGCCGCCGCGACTACCAGCGCAGCGGCACCGATACGCCGCAGCCGGACGGCCTGCACGATGCAGTGCGCCGGCTCAAGGCGCAGGGCGTGACCCTGGACGAACTCAGCGACTGGTTGCCGCGCATCGATGTGGAGCCGGTGTTCACCGCGCACCCCACCGAGGCGGTCCGCCGTGCGCTGCTGGAAAAAGAGCAGTTGATGGTCGCCAGCCTGGTCGACAACCTGGATGGCATGCGCACACCCAACGAGCGCGCCAGCGATGCGGCGCGCTTCCGCATGGCCTTGACCGCGTCCTGGCAGACCGCCGATTCCTCGCCGGTGCGCCCCACCGTGGACGACGAACGCGAGCACGTCGGCTTCTATCTCACCCAGGTGCTCTACCGCGTCATCCCGGTGATGTACGAAACCCTGGAACACGCCATCGAAGAGACCTACGGCAGCGTGCCGGCCTTGCCGCGCCTGCTGCGCTTCGGCACCTGGGTGGGCGGGGACATGGACGGCAATCCCAATGTGGATGCCGCCACCATCGCCGCCACCCTGGATGCGCAGCGCCGCGCGGTGCTGGAGCGCTACCAGAAGGAGCTGTGGCAGCTGGCCAGCCTGCTCAGTCAATCGACCACGCTGGTGGCGGTGAGCCCGGAGCTCACCGCGCAGCTGGAACGCTATCGCGCGCTGCTGCCCGAGGCCGCCGCACGTTCGCGCCCGCGCCACGGCGACATGCCGTACCGCCTGCTCAATGACCTGATGCGTGCGCGTCTGCAGGCCACGCTGGACGATGCCGACGGCGCCTACGCCGGCCCGACCGAGCTCGAACACGACCTGCAACTGATCCTGGACAGCCTGCAGGCCAACAAGGGCCTGCACGCCGGCTGGTTTGCGGTGCGCCGGCTGCTGTGGCGCGTGCGCAGCTTCGGCTTCCACCTGGCGCGGTTGGATGTACGCCAGGAATCGAGCGTGCATGCGCGCGCAGTGGCCGATGCGCTGGGCCAGGGCGACTGGGAGGGGCAGGATGCGACCCAGCGCGCGGCCGTGCTCGGCCCGTACGCCGCCGGCGAGCAGGCGCTGCCGCGCGTGGACGACGAAGGCAATGCACGGCTGGATGCGGTGTTCGCCGCGCTCGCCGATGCGCGCACGCGTCACGGCGCCGATGCGCTGGGCAGCTACATCATCTCGATGGCACACAACCGCGCCGATGTGCTCACCGTGCTGGCGCTGGCCCGCCGCGGTGGTCTGGTCGATGACGCCGGAGCGGTGCCGCTGGATATCGTGCCGCTGTTCGAGACCGTAGACGATCTGCGCGGCGGCACCGGCACCGTGCAGGACCTGTTGGCCGACCCGGTGTACCGCCAGCATCTGGCGGCGCGTGGCGACACCCAGATGGTGATGCTGGGCTATTCGGACAGCGGCAAGGACGGCGGCATTGCCGCCTCGCGCTGGGGCCTGCAGCGCGCCCAGGTCGAATTGCTGGAGGCCGCCGCCGAACTCGGCGTGCGGCTGACCTTCTTCCATGGTCGCGGCGGCTCGATCGTGCGCGGCGGCGGCAAGACCACGCGCGCGCTGGATGCCGCGCCGCGTGGCAGCGTGGATGGCCGCCTGCGCGTCACCGAGCAGGGCGAGGTGATCCACCGCAAGTACGGCATCCGGGCACTGGCGTTGCGTTCGCTGGAGCAGATGACCGGTGCGGTATTGCTCTCGAGCCTGCGTCCGCGCGCGCCCGAGCCGCGCGAGGCGCATTGGCGGCCGGTGATGGATCTGGTGGCCGAACGCAGCAGCGTGGCCTACCGCGCCTTCGTCGGCGCGCCGGACTTCATGCAGTATTTCCGTCTGGCCACGCCGATCGACGTGATCGAACGCATGACGCTGGGCTCGCGCCCCTCGCGCCGGCTGGGCCAGGATGCCGCGTTGTCGAACCTGCGTGCGATTCCGTGGGTGTTCGCGTGGAGCCAGGCGCGTGCGGTGATTCCGGGCTGGTATGGCGTGGGCAGTGGCCTGCAGGCAGCGGTGGATGCCGGGCACGAAGACACCTTGCGCGAAATGGCGCAGGACTGGCCGTTCTTCCGCACCTTCCTGGACGACATCGCCATGGTGCTGTCCAAGGGCGACCTCGCCATCGCCGAACTGTTTTCGCGGCTGTCGGGTGACCTGCACGCCCGCTTCTTCCCGCAGATTCGCGACGAACTGGCGCTGACCAAGGGCTGGGTCAAGGCGCTGCTGCAGCAGCAGTCGTTGTTGCAGCACGACCCGCGGCTGGCCCTGTCGATCCGCCTGCGCAACCCGTACATCGACCCGATCAGCGTGTTGCAGGTGGACCTGCTGCAGCGTTGGCGGGCCACCGATGGCCAGGACGAGGAGCTGCTGCGGGCGTTGGTGGCTTGCGTCAACGGCGTGGCGCAGGGCGTGCAGAACACCGGCTGAGCGTACCGTCCGTCGGCGCAGCGACGCAGTGGCGAAGCGGCCTCTGGCGCAACCGGACAAATCTGTCCGATAATGCCCGCATGATGACCTCCCGCCCCGATGCCGCGCTGCGCCGCCGGCAGATACTCGATGCCGCCGACGAAGTGTTCAGCGAACACGGCGTCAATGCGCCGCTGGAACTGGTGGTGGAGCGCGCCGGTCTCGGCCGCGCCACCTTGTACCGCAACTTCCCGGACCGCCTCGCGCTGATGACCGCGCTGATGACGCGTGGACTGGATGGCCTGGAGCGCCTGGCCGCCGACCTGGCCGACCGCCCGGACGGACTGGCGGTGCTGCTGCACGATGTGGCCGAACACATCGCCCAGTCGGCGCCGCTGGTGGACTTCTGGCGTTCGATCGAACGCGCGCATCCGGCGGTGGAAGCCGCCGATCGCCGCGTGGTGGCGATCTTCCTGCCGTTCGTGCAGCGTGCCCGCGATGCCGGCCTGTGCCGCGCGGATGTCGACGACGAACAGCTGCTGCTGGTGATCGACATGCTGGGCAGCTGTCTGCGCGGCAACGACGAGTCCGAACGCAAGCGCCTCGCGCACCGCTCGGCGGATCTGCTGATGCATGCCTTGGGCATGCAGGTACCGGCTGGCGGCACGCGATGACGACGCGCGTGCCCACCCGCGCGGGTATCGGCCGTTGGGCGCTGCGCGTGGCGCTGCTGCTGGCTGCCGCGTGGGGGGCGCTGGCGATCCATTTCGCGCTGACCGGCAATGCACTGGTGCGCATCGGTTGGGTGAGTTCGTGGTGCGCGATGGCACTGGCCGCGCTCTGGGGGCTGCGCCGGGGCCGCGAAAACTGGGCCCTGGTGAGCATCTTCGGTGCGGCCTTCGTGGCGCTGGCGGTGGCGTGGGCCATGATGCAGCCCAGCCAGGATCGCGATTGGGCCGACGATGTCGCCCAGCGCCTGCAGCCGGAGGTGCACGGCAACAGCGTCACCCTGCGCAACGTGCGCAATTTCGACTGGCGCAGCGAAACCGATCATGTCCCGCGCTGGGAGACCCGCCAGTACGATCTGGATCGCCTGGTCAGCGCCGATCTGGCGTTGTCGTACTGGATGGGCCCGGCGATCGCGCACACCCTGGTGTCGTTCGGCTTCGACGACGGCTCGCACGTGGTGTTCTCGCTGGAGATCCGCAAGGAGCGCGGCGAATCCTTCTCCGCACTGGGCGGATTCTTCCGCAGCTTCGAAGCAACCCTGGTCGCTGCCGACGAGCGCGACATCCTGCGCGTGCGCACCAATGTGCGCGGCGAGGACATGTACCTGTACCGCCTGGCGATTCCGAAGGCAGGCTTGCGCCGCATGTTCCTGGGTTATGTCGCGCTGGCCAAGGATCTCGATCGCGAACCCGCGTTCTACAACACGCTCACCAGCAACTGCACCACGATCGTGTTCGCTCTGGTGCGGCAATTGCAGACCACCTTGCCGCTGGATCACCGCCTGTTGTTGTCCGGCTATGCCGACGCCTATGCCTACGACCATCATGGCCTGATGCCGGGCTACGACTTCGCCACCCTGAAGCAGCGCGGGCATGTCACCGCGCGTGCGATCGCCGCCGATACCGCCAGCGACTTCTCACGGCGCATTCGCATCGGCATGCCGCAGGCACCCGCACCGGGCGCGTCACCACGCGCGGCGCAATGACGCTCCTGCAGCGAAGGCGCGGCAGCGTCGCCGTATTGCTGGCGGCGCTGATCAGCGTGTGGTCGAGCGGCTGCGCCATGGTCACGGTGCAATCGCGCGACAGCGCCGGCTATATCGCGCAGACGCGCGGCGACGTGCTCAGCACCGGTGCGCTGAGTCAGCCGGGCAACGAAACCCTGCAGGTGGCCGGTCTGCAGCCCAAGGACTGCCACAGGCAAGCGCTGCCCTGCATCCAGCGCCTGGCCACGGTGGCCGGCATCGGCGACGAGCGTCGCCTGGCCACCCTGGCCGAGTTATGGACCGCGCAGGCGATCGCCCTGACCGGTCGCACCTCCGCGCAGATGAGCGATGCGGCCATGGAAGCCTGGTTGGAAGCGGCCCGGCATGCCTATGCCTATCTGTTCTTCAGCGCGCGTACGCCCGCCGCGCGCGCGTTCGAGAACCGCCAGACGCAGGTGCGCGATTACTACAACTATGCCGTGCAGCAGCTGGTCGAGCAGCTGTTCGCGCGTGCGCAGCAGAGCGGCCAGACCGCGCCCGCCGTCACGCCGATGGCGATAGGGCGCTGGCAGGTTGCGGTAGACATGTCCGCGTATCGGCTGCCGGGCGGCGGCAATACGCCGCGCGCGCTGTTCGCGGCCTCGGCACTGCGCTTCGATGGATTGCGCAGCACCTACCGACGCGACGGCTTCGGTGCCGAGCTGGTGGCCGAAGTCGACCCGCAACTGGTCGGCGACCCGGCCGGTCTGGCGGCGCAGCCGGCGGCGCGTGCCGGCACCGCGCAGGAGCGCCCGCTGCCGACCTTCAGCGAGATGCCATACGCGCCGGCAACGCTGCTGGTGCGTTTTGCCGGCGACTCACTGGATGCAGTGTTGCGCACCGAGCTGGCGACCGTGGCGCCCTACGATCCGTACCGCCAGAACGAGGTGGTGCTACACGGTCAGCGCGTGCCGTTGGCAGCGAACTTTACCGCGGCCTATGGGCTCTGGCTGGCGAAGTCGGGCTTTGCCGCGCAGTCGCTGCGCTCCATGCTGGGCCGCGCACGCGGCATCGATCGCCCGCATCTGTATCTGATGCAGCCCTACGATCCCGATCGGCGCGTGCTGCTGATGCTGCACGGGCTGGCCAGCAGCCCGGAGGCCTGGGTCAATGTGGCCAACGAAGTGATGGGCGATGAGACCCTGCGCCAGCGCTACCAGATCTGGCAGGTGTATTACCCGACCAACGCGCCGATCGCGGTCAATCGTGCGCAGATCCAGGCCTTGGTGCAGCGTAGCCTGCAGCATTTCGACCCCGCCGGCACCGCGCCCGCCTCGCACGGCATGGTGTTGATCGGCCACAGCATGGGCGGTGTGATCGGGCGCCTGCTGGTGTCCTCGTCGGGCGATCGGCTCTGGAACGCCCTGTTGCGGGACTACCGGCTGGATGGAGAACGCGGTGCACGCCTGCGCGCCAAGCTGGCGCCCCTGTTGAATTTCGCGCCGATGCCGCAGATCGACCGCGCCATCTTCATCGCCGCGCCGCATCGCGGTACGCCGCTGGCCGAGGGCGGCCTGGGACGCCTGGTCGGCCGCATGGTGCGCCTGCCGCTCGCCTTGCTGGACCGCTTCGGCGACGTCCTGCAGGATCTCGCCGACAGCGAGCAAGACGGGCAGGGCGGGCTGCCGCGTCGCAAGAGCCGGCTGCTGCCGCCGACCAGCATCGACAACCTCCGCGACACCGATCCGTTCGTGCGCGCCACGATGGATCTGCCGATCTCGCCGCAGGTGCGCTACCACACCATCGTGGGCCGCGAAAAACCGCAGGTACCGCTGGCCGAGTCCGACGATGGCCTGGTGCCGTACCGCAGCGCACATCTGGACGGCGCCGCGTCCGAACTGGTGGTGACCTCCTGGCACAGCGTGCAGGAAACCCCGCAGGCCATTCTGGAGATTCGGCGCATCCTGCATGCGCAGCTGCAGGCCGAAGACAGCGAGGCGCCTGCACCGACGCGATCGCCGGAGCTTGCGCCCGCGCCTGTGCCCGCGAGCTTGTGAGTTGGCCTTGCGGCCAGGGTCGGTAGATGTCCGGCCCTGTTAGCGCCGTGTTTACCCCGCTCGTGGTATCAGGCCATCTCTCGAACAGGCTCGAACAAGGAAGACGCGATGCGCAAGCGCTCGGCAGTGCTGTGGGTTCCGCTGTTGTTGGTCGGTTGCGGTCGTGGCGAAGCGCCAAAGGATGCAGGTGCTGCCGGCACCGCCGCTTCCGCACCGCAGGCTGCGGTGCGCGCGCCGCAGACGCCTGCAGCGGTTGCGGACGACGTGCCGGAATTTCCGGCCATTCCCACCATCGTGGTGCCGGACATCGTCGGCGTGACTCCGGCGCAGCGTGCGCTGGAAGCTTCGCTGCAAGACATACTGGACCCGGTCGCAGGCATCAGCGTGGCCCCGGCACGCTGCGGCGATGGCGGTACGCTGATCACCGATGCTGGCATCACCAGCGTCGATGCCAACGGCAATCTGCTGCGCAACGGCAGTACCGGGCTCTTCGATCTCAAGGCCGATGGCAGCGGCACCGCCAACTTCGACGGTGGCCTGGTCGTCGTCAATGCCGATGGCAGCGGCACCATCAATGGTGCCGGCCAGGATGGCGACGCTGCGCTGATCGACGTGCAGTCCAACGGTGGCGGAACCTACAACGGCCCGGCTGGCCTGATCAGCCTGGACGGCAGGGGCGCCGGCACCTGGAACAGCGACAAGAGCGGGTTGATCGACAATCGCGGCGATGGCAGCGGTACCTGGAATGGACCGCGGGGCCTGGTCACCATCAATGCCGACGGCTCGGGCACCTGGAACGGCCCCGCCGGGCTGGTGCAGAACCGGGGCGATGGCACCGGCACGGCCGGCACGCCGCCGCGCGAGGTACGCATGCCGCCGCTGCCCAAGGTGCCGCCGGCGGGCCGCTTCCCGCCAATGCAGAAATTCGCCCCGCCTGGTGCGCCCTGCGGTTATCTGATCACCCTGAACGACCGCATCCTGTTCGACTTCGACAAGTCCGACGTCCGTCCGGATGCGGCACGCGTGCTCGATACGCTGGCCGTAGCGCTCGGCAAGGTGACAGCCCGCGACATGGAGGTGCGTGGGCACACCGATGCCAAGGGGGAGGATGCCTACAACCAGTCGCTGTCCGAGCGCCGCGCCAATGCGGTGCTGGCGGCGCTGCGCACGCGCGGTGCCGCGCAGACGGCCGCCGCCAAGGGCTACGGAGAAACGCAGCCGGTGGCGCCCAATACCGTCAACGGACAGGACAATCCCGGCGGGCGGCAACTCAACCGGCGCGTCGAGATCTTCTTGCGCACATGACTGAGGCCTGCAGGATAGAGTGCGCGCCATCGGGGGCGTATGCGTGTTGCGTAGACGCTGGCCCTCGATGACGGTGACGCAGGTGACGGACACGGTCGCGCGCGAGGTGTCGCCTTGCGATTGCCCTGACGGCCACGCGGCGGCGTGACACGTTGTGGCGTGAATGGCTTGCTGTCTTACGCAACCGATGTCGTGCAGTGCGGGTTTGCGCCGAACCCTCACCCCAACCCCTCTCCTGCAGGGAGAGGGGCTTTGTTCCCTTCTCCCCGTGGGAGAAGGTGCCCACAGGGGCGGATGAGGGGGCGCACGTAACAGATAGACGTGCCGTGCCGTGCGGCTTTGCCCCCAACTCTCACCCCGACTCCTTCCCCACGGGGGAGAGAGACCTCGAATCCCGTCCGGCCGCGGTATGCCAATGAAGGCGCCAGGGCTTCAAAACACAATGGGCCGCGTCGGCGGCCCATTGCGATACACACCTGCGCTCCGAAGGGCGCGCGGTTTACTTCAGCTTCGCATCGGCGCGCAGCGCGTCGGCGCGGTCGGTCTTTTCCCAGGAGAACGAGGTGGCGGTGTGCTTGGTGCCGGTACCGTCGGTGTAGCTGAATTCCTTGGGCTTGCGGCCGAAGTGGCCGTAGGACGCGGTCTGCTGGTACATCGGGTGGATCAGATCGAGCATCTGGATGATGCCGAACGGACGCAGGTCGAAGTGCTTGCGGATCAGCTTCTCGATCTGTTCGTCGGCGATCTTGCCGGTGCCGAAGGTGGTGACCGAAATCGAGGTCGGCTCGGCCACGCCGATGGCGTAGGAGACCTGCACTTCGCAACGGTCGGCCAGGCCGGCGGCCACCACGTTCTTGGCGACGTAACGCGCGGCATAGGCGGCCGAACGGTCGACCTTGGACGGATCCTTGCCCGAGAACGCGCCGCCGCCGTGACGGGCCCAGCCGCCGTAGGTGTCGACGATGATCTTGCGGCCGGTGAGGCCGCAGTCGCCCACCGGGCCGCCGATCACGAACTTGCCGGTCGGGTTGATGTGGAACTTGGTGCCCTTGTGCAGCCACTTGGCCGGCAGTACCGGCTTGAGGATTTCCTCGCGCACCGCCTCGATCAGATCCTTCTGCTTCACGCCCGGATCGTGCTGGGTCGACAGCACTACCGCGTCGATCGCGGTCGCCACGCCGTCTTCGTAGCGCAGGGTGACCTGCGACTTGGCGTCCGGACGCAGCCAGGCCAGCGCCGAGTTCTTCTTCTTGCGGATCTTGGCCTGCTGCTCGACCAGACGGTGCGAGAGGTGGATGGCCGCGGGCATGAAGCTGTCGGTCTCGTTGGTGGCATAGCCGAACATCAGGCCCTGGTCGCCAGCGCCCTGTTCTTCGGGCTTCTTGCGGTCCACGCCCTGGTTGATGTCCGGCGACTGCTTGCCGATCAGGTTGAGCACGCCGCAGGTCTCGCCGTCGAAGCCGACGTCGGAGCTGTTGTAGCCGATGTCCAGGATCACCTTGCGGGTCAGCGCTTCCAGGTCGATCCAGGCGCTGGTGGTCACTTCGCCGGCCACGATCGCCACACCGGTCTTGACCATGGTTTCGCAGGCCACGCGGGCGCGCTTGTCCTGGGCCAGGATGGCGTCCAGCACGGCGTCGGAAATCTGGTCGGCGATCTTGTCCGGATGGCCTTCGGAGACCGATTCGGAGGTGAACAGGTAGCTGGACATCAGGCTTATATCCCTTGATTCGGATGAAAAGATGGGTGCGGATGATACACGCCCACGGTGACCCTTGCATTGTGCGCCTGAACGCGGTGCCGTGGGGATCAGCGGGGAGGGGCGCAATCCGGCGGATGCAGCTGGGCCGGATGCGGCGTGTCGGCACCAGACCACCGGGATGCTCCAGCCAGGCGGGCACGACGGCCGAGCCTGCCCGGGCGCGCCGGGGCCGGTGGTTGCCCGGAGGCGACCGCCGCTGCCATCGCGCAGTGGAGATGGCTCCCGCCGGCCCGCTGACGTGCGGCGATGTGGTCTGCGCGGGTCCGCGACAGTCGCGCGCGGTTGGTGGCTCCCTGGTGCATGCAGCGCGTGCAGCCGTGTGCCGCCTGTCGGCAGGCCCCACGGTCGGGTGGATGTCTCTCCAGCCTGCTAGCATCGGGCAATGGATTCACTGACCCAGATCGTTCTTGGCGGCGCGATTGCCGCTGCCATCGCGCCGCCCGGACAGCGGCGTGCCGCCTTGCTGGCCGGCGCGGCCCTGGGCACCTTGCCCGACCTCGACTCGCTGGCGCTGCTGCCGCTGACCGACGATCCGGTCACCCTGATGACGGTGCACCGCAGCGTCAGCCACTCGTTGTTCGTGCTGCCGCTGCTGGGCGGGTTGCTCTGGTGGCTGTTCCGCCGCTACGGCAACGGGCGCGTGGCCGGCGCACCCACACGCTGGTTCTGGGCGATCCAGCTGGCCTTGCTCACCCACCCGCTGCTGGACGCCTTCACCGTCTACGGGACCCAGCTCTGGTGGCCGCTGCAACCGCATCCGACCATGTGGTCCAGCGTTTTCATCATCGACCCGGCCTATACGCTGTGGCTGCTGGGCGCCTGCGCCGTGGCCTGGTTCGCACGTGCGCGCCCGCTGGCGCAGCGCGCGTTGGTGATCGGCCTGGTCGCCAGCTCGGCGTACCTGGGCTGGTCGCTGGTCGCCAAGCATCTGGTCGATCAGCAGGCCGATCGCGCCCTGGCCGCGATGGGGCTGGCCGATGCGCCGCGCTTCTCGGTGCCGATGCCGTTCAACACGCTGTTGTGGCGCGTGGTGGCGATGACGCCCGGTGGCTACGTCATCGGCGAGCGCTCGCTGGTGGCCGACAGCGGACCGATGCAATTCCGCGGGTTTTCCAGCAATACCCAGGCCCTGGGCGAGGTCGCCGCGTTCGATTCGGTGCGCCGGCTGAACTGGTTCAATCGCGGCTTCATGCGCGCGCGGCTGGTGGACGACGAGCTGATGCTCAGCGACCTGCGCATGGGCCTGGAACCGGATTACACCTTCAATTTCGTGATCGCCCGTCGCGAAGATGGCGCCTGGCAGCCGATCGTGCCGCGCCAGGTCCAGGCCGCCTACCGCGCGCCGGTCGCACGCGACCAGATCGGCGCCGTGCTGGCGCAGATGTGGCACCGCATCTGGAACGCGCCGGTCGGCAAGGCACTGACCGGCGATCTGGAACACGAGGACGCCCAGGCGACCGCGCCGGTCTCGGCATCGGCGCCTCAGTAGACCGTGGCGCGCGCCTGCACGAACGAATAGAAGAACACCGCATCCGGGTCGCTCTGCACTTGGGCCAGTTCGCGGCGCATGCCGTCCACGGTCCCGGCGTCGACCGCGCCGGCAGGCAGCAACTGCTCGGCGGCCGATAGCAGCACCTCTTCCCAGAAGCCGATCATGGTCTTGCGTCGGCCCGGCTCGCGGTTGTCCAGATGCAGGGTCTTGATCTGCGTGTGCACGTCGCGGAAGCCGCCGGCCAACAGCAGGTTGCCCAGCTTGGCGCCCACGAACGGGTCGCCGCCCTGATCGTGCTGGAAATCGTTGAATGCCATCCAGTAACGCCACAGATTCGGCGAATACGGGTGCAGCAGGAACGAGGCGTTCATCACCTCGGTCACATACACCGGCGAGCCGGGCAGCAGCACCCGCCGCACTTCGTTGAGCACGCGTGCCGGCGAGGGCACATGCTCCAGCACCCAGCACAGGAAGGCCGCATCGAACTGGCGCGCCTCGAAGGGCAGGTCGCCCGCGTCGGCTTGCTGCAGCGTGTAGCGCTCGCGGCACCAGGCCAGCCGTTCCAGGTTGGCGCGCGCCGCGCCCAGCTGCGCCTTGCTCAGGTCCACCCCGGTGACGTGCAGTTCGGGAAACCGCCGCAGCAGGACCTCGGTCTGCGCGCCCACACCGCAGCCGACTTCCAGCAGGCGCCGCGCGCCGCTGTAGTCGACTGCGTTGAAGAGTGTGGCCTCCAGCAACCGTGCCTGCTTGAGCAGGCGCGCCTGTTCGGTGGCCGAGAAGCCGTGCAGGTAAGCATGGGTGTCGTGCGTTGCGCTCATGATGCAGCTCCAACAGCTCGGGAAACTCAGGCGGCGTTCGGCAGCGACGGCGGCAGGCCGGCGATCAGCGCGTCGAAGTAATCGCGGGTCAGCGCCAGTTGCGCCTCCGGCGTTTCGGCGCGGTTGACCACCGCGCGGAAGTCCGCGCTCTGCGGGTGGTCCTTGGCGTACCAGCCCAGGTGCTTGCGCGCGATGCGCACACCCTGCGGTTGGCCGTAGAACGCGTGCAACGCGTCCAGATGGCCGAGCAAGGTGTCGCGCACGAACGCCAGCGATGGCGGCGGCAACGCCACGCCGGTGGCCAGGTAATGCGCTACCTCGCCGAAGATCCACGGCCGCCCCTGCGCGGCGCGGCCGATCATCACTGCGTCCACGCCGGTCTCGTGCAGCACCTGCGCGGCCTTGTGCGGCGAATCGATATCGCCGTTGGCGATCACCGGAATCTGCAGCGCCGCCTTGATCTGCGCGATCGTGGCGTACTCGGCGCTACCGGTGTAGTGCTGGTCGCGGGTACGCCCGTGCACCGCCAGCGCGGCGATGCCGCAGTCCTGTGCGATGCGCGCGATGACCGGCCCGTTGCGGTGGTCGCAATCCCATCCGGTACGGATCTTCAGCGTCACCGGCACGTCCACTGCCTGCACCACCGCACGCAGGATGCGAGCCACCAGATCCTCGTCGCGCATCAGCGCCGAGCCGGCCCAGGCGTTGCACACCTTCTTGGCCGGGCAGCCCATGTTGATGTCGATCAGCTGTGCACCGTGATCGACGTTGTAGCGCGCCGCCTCGGCCAGTTGCTGCGGTTCGGTGCCGGCGATCTGCACGCTGATCGGATCCGGTTCGCCGGCATGATCCATGCGGTGCAGCGACTTGCGCGTGCCCCAGAAGCGTGGATCGGAGATGGTCATCTCCGAGACTGCCAGCCCGGCGCCCAGCCGCTTGCACAACAGCCGGAACGGCTTGTCGGTCACGCCCGCCATGGGCGCGAGAATCACCTTGGGAGCGATGTTGTAGGGGCCGATCTGCATGCGGGCATTGTAGCTGGGGTGGGGATTGGTGATTCGGGATGGCGTTTTTCGGCCTTCGGTCTTGTGCGGTTGCTGTGTGGGTCGGGTGACCAGTAGAGCGAGGGCAGCGGCGAGATTGCTGGTTGACCGTACCCTCACCCCAACCCCTCTCCCGACGGGAGAGGGGCTTCTATTCCTTCTCCCGTCGGGAGAAGGTGGCGCGTCAGCGTCGGATGAGGGTACGGGTGCCCGACGCGGCATCACGCCAGGTTCCTCCGCCCAGATTGCTATCCGATGAAGATCGAAGTTCCGGCGCAGCGGGCCTGGCAGCGTCCGTCGATGGACAGGCCTCGACATGCCGTTCGCGGATCGAAGCAGTCTCATGGGGATGCCGACGCCCTGAACGCAAAAGGCGACCGCATCGCTGCGGTCGCCTTCGTTGCTTGCTTGAAGCGTGAGGATCACACGGCCGGTTCGGGCACCATGCGGGGCATCGATGCGGCGGCGCCTTCCACTTCGGTGGAGCGCGCGGCGTAACGGGTGGCAAAGCGCACGTGGGTGATGAAGCTGGCGGTGGGCGACTGCGCCAGCGAGGCCACCAGCGCACCGTTGAAGGCATCGCCGGCGCCGGTGGTGTCCACCGTCTGCGCGCTTTCCGCACCTACCCGGTAATGCGCGGTACTGTCGCCACGCAGCTGCTCGTCGGCATGCGAGATGAAGGCGCCCACCGCGCCCAGCGTCACCACCACAGTACCGCCCGGCAGCAGCTTGCGGCACAGCGAGTGCAGCGTATTGCCGTCCAGCGCCGCCACATCGTCGGCGTTGATGCGTTCGCCGACGTGGCGGCCGAGCAGGGCGGCGAATTCGGTCTCGTTCGGAGTCAGCACGTCGGCCAGCTTGAGCAGGCCGATCGAGGTCGGTGCATTGGCGGGCGCGGCGTTGAGCACGGTCAGCGCGCCGCATTCATGCGCCAGGGCCAATGCCGTTTCGACGGTCTCTGCCGGCGATTCCAACTGCGCCAGCAGCACGCGCGCCGACGCCACCAGCGCACGCTGGTTCTCGACGAAACCCGAACTCAGCACCGAGTTGGCGCCGGCGCCGATCACGATGGTGTTGCGACCGTGGCCGTCCACATAAATGCCACCGGTGCCGGTCGGCTCGTTACTGGGCTCGGCGATCAGCGTAAAGCCGTCGTGGGCGGCCAGCGAGCGCGCCAGCGCACCGCCGGCATCGTCGCCCAGCGCGCACAGAAACTGCGTCTTGGCACCGGCACGCGCCGAGGCCACCGCCTGATTGAAGCCCTTGCCGCCGGGGCCGGTGCTGTAGCGACCGGCAATGGTGGCGCCCGGCGCGGGCAGCACGTCGCAACGCCACACGTGATCGACATTGAAAGACCCGACAACGACGACCGAACTCATAGATACCTGCTTGCTTGAATGACTTGAATGAAACCTGGCGTAACGCGATTAGACCGTGGCGCCGATGAACCCGCGCCGCCTCAGCCGAAGTGCGAGAGCACGCCGGCAATGGTAGCGGTCATGAAGGTGGCGATCGAACCGCCGAGCACCGCGCGCAACCCGAATTTGGCCAGATCGTGACGACGTTCCGGTGCCAGCCCGCCGATGCCGCCGATCTGGATCGCGATCGAGCTGAAATTGGCGAAGCCGCACAGCGCATACGTGGCGATCAGCCGGCCTTCCTCGCTCAGGCTCACGCCGGCGACCTGGCCCTGCACGATCTGCGACAGCTCGGTATAGGCCACGAATTCGTTGATCACCACCTTCTGCCCGATCAGCGAGCCCACGGTGGTCGCGTCCGCCCAAGGCGTGCCGATCACCCAGGCCACCGGCGCCAGCAGGTAGCCGAAGATCGTCGACAGATTGGTCGGCCGACCCAGTGCGGCGGCCGCACCCGTCACTTCGCCCAGCCAGGTCAGCGGTGCATTGATCAGCGCGATCAGCGCGATGAAGGCCAGCAGCATCGCGCCGATGTTCAGCGCCAGGCGCAGGCCGTCGCCGGCACCGGCCGCAGCCGCATCGATGATGTTGCTGGTGGTCTTTTCCACTTCCATCTTGACCGTGCCGCGGGTCAGCGGCGTACCGGTTTCCGGCACCAACAGCTTGGCCACCACCAGGGTGGCCGGCGCGGCCATGATGCTGGCGGCGAGCAGGTGCTTGGCGTAGAACGCCTGCTGCACCGGATCGCTGCCGCCGAGCATGCCCACGTAGGCGGCCAGCACGCCGCCGGCGATATGCGCCATGCCGCCGATCATCATCGTCAGCAATTCGGACTGGGTCATCTTGGGGATGTACGGGCGCACCGTCAGCGGCGCCTCGGTCTGGCCGATGAAGACGCTGGCGCAGACGCTGGTGGTTTCCGCCCCCGACACGCGCATCACCTTGGTGATGGCCCAGGCCATCGCGCGCACCACCAGCTGCATCACGCCCAGGTGGTAGAGCACGCCCATCAGTGCCGAGAAGAAGATGATGGTGGGCAGCACCTGGAACGCGAAGATGAAGCCATAGCTCTCGATGTTCATCAGGCTGCCGAAAATGAAGGTGGAGCCTTCATTGACGAAGCTCAGCACCTTCACGAAGCCCTTGCCCAGCGAATCGAACACGTCGCGCCCGCCCGGCACCAGCAGCACCAGCGAGGCGAACGAGATCTGCAGCAGCAAGCCGGTGCCGACCAGCTTCCAATCCACGGCGCGGCGGTTGCTGGAGAACAGCCAGGTGATGCCGATGAGCACCGCCAGACCGAACAGGCCGAAACCGATCCTTCCCAAACCTTCGACCATTCCAATCCCCGGGGTTGCTGACGGCAAAACGGGAAGCCTAGAGCAGGGGGTGTCGGCCGGCAAGGCGAGCGGTATTCAGACGGGCGCCACTGGCTCGCGTCGGCGTCCCGCCCGCTAAACTGCGCGATCCGGTCCGGGGCAGGGGCCCCGGGGGGCGCAGGAGTGTTTCGCCATGCATTACCGTCGTCTGGGTTCCACCGGGCTGCAGTTGTCGGCCGTGTCGTTCGGTGCCTGGGTCACCTTCGGCAAGCAGATCGGGCGCAGCGAGGCGCGTAACCTGATCGCTGCGGCCTGGGACAGCGGCATCAACTTCTTCGACAACGCCGAGGTCTATGCCCGTGGTCGTGCCGAACAGGTGATGGGCGATGTGATCGCCGACCTGCGCCTGCCGCGCGATGGCTACTGCGTGTCCAGCAAAGTGTTCTTCGGTGCGGTGGACAGCCCGCGTCCGACCCAGCGCGGGCTCTCGCGCAAGCATGTCACCGATGCCTGCCACGCCGCGCTCAAGCGCCTGCGGGTGGACTATCTGGATCTGTATTTCTGCCATCGGCCCGACCCGGACACGCCCATCCAGGAAACCGTGCGCGCCATGGATGCGCTGATCCGGCAGGGCAAGGTACTGTACTGGGGCACGTCGGAGTGGAGCGCCGAGCAGCTGCGCTCGGCCATCGCCATTGCCGAGCAGGAGCGCCTGCATGGGCCGTCGATGGAGCAGCCGCAGTACAACCTGCTGCACCGACAGCGGCTGGAACACGAGTACGCGCCGCTGTGCGAGGCCGGGCTGGGCACCACCACCTGGTCGCCGCTGGCGTCGGGGCTGCTGACCGGCAAGTACAACGCCGGGGTGGCCGCTGACAGCCGGCTGGGCCAACCCGGCAACGCCTGGCTGCAGGAAGAAGTGCTGGGGTCGGCCGACAGCCGTCGTGTCGAACGCGCTCGCGCGTTCTGCGCGGTGGCCGCCGAACTGGGCCAGGCGCCGGCGCCGCTGGCGATCGCCTGGTGCCTGCGCAACCCGCACGTGTCCACGGTGATCCTGGGCGCCAGCCGGGTGACGCAACTGGAGGAGAACCTGTCCGCACTGGAGGTGCTGGAACAGGTGGATGCCGCCGGCTGGGCACAGGTGGAGGCGGCGACACGCTGAGCGCTCCCACCGCGCCTGCACGGGCGGATTCACGGCGTGTGCGACGGGTGGTGAAGGCGGCGCATGCGCGACCGGCGGGGGCGTGTGGGTAGGCGACACAAGGAGCGTGCCGGGTGCATGAGGCGTCACCAGACACGTCGGCGCTGACGTCGTCGAAAGGTGCTTTCGATTGATTTAATCAATCGAAATTCAAGAGGTCATGCAAACTTCCTGCGAAGCAAATGAGAATGGCTCTTGATCATTAAATGAGAATGGTTATTATTTGTCTGGCCAACCGACTGGAGATCCAGATCATGACCGCTCATCCCGTGCTGCTTCGCTCCGAACCGGTCAACCTGCGCGACCGCGCCGTGCCGCGCGTCGTTCCCGCGGAAGACCTCATCAGCAGCGAGGCGCTGCTCAAGGGCCGCCGCGAAGTACTGATCCAGCATGGCGACCGTGTCTATCGCCTGCGCCACACCAGCAACGACAAGCTCATCCTGACCAAGTAATCCAGCCCAGGGAACCGCTGCACCCGGCAACGGGAGCAGACGCCGCCACGTCCCGCAGTCGGTCGTCGCGGCATGCCCGCACCGCACGTCGCGAGCGAGGTGCCGGCAGGTTCTGCAGCCACCGCATTACCACTGGCGCCCGTCCGTGCATGGGCGCCGCGTGCTCGCCCGGGCGTTGCCGCCGCCGCCCACCTCCCATCTCTCCACCCTCGGTTGCCGCGCGCAGCCGCTTCGCTGTGCGCGCTGCCGGGGGCTCTTCCACAAAGGTTTCTTGATGATTCGCTTGCATCCGCTGGTGGTCGCGCTGTCGCTCGCGCTGCCTGCCGTCTCGTTGTGTGCCCATGCCGCAGAACCAGAGGCCGGTGGCGCCTCCGCGCGTGAGGTGCACGATTTCGATCGCCTGCAGGTCACCGCCACGCGCACCCAGCGTGCGCTGGTGGATGTGCCGGGCACGGTGGATGTGATCGATCGCGAGCAGTTGGACAACCAACTGGTGCGCGAACTCAAGGACCTGTTCCGTTACACCCCCGGCGTATCGGTGACCAGCACCAATGGCCGCTTCACCGGCGCCAACGGCATCCGCATCCGCGGCCTGGACGGCAACCGCGTGGCGATCCTGGTGGACAACGTGCCGGTGTCGGACACCTTCGCATTCGGCAGCTATCTCAATGCCAATCGCAACTTCGTCGATCTGGAAACGCTCAAGCGTGTGGAAGTGGTGCGCGGGCCGGCCAGTTCGCTGTATGGCTCCGATGCCCTGGGCGGCGTGGTGGCCTTCGTCACCAAGGACCCTGCCGATTATCTGAGCCAGGACAAGCACAGCTACGTGGGCCTGAAGTTCGGCTACGAAGGCGACTGGAACGGCTTGTTCGCCGGCGCCACCGGCGCCTTTGGCGGAGAGCGCTGGAGCGGCCTGGTGGCGGTGGCGCATCGCCAGGGCCAGGAAACCCAGAACCAGGGCGACAACCGCAGCCGCAATTTCAACCGCACCGCGGCCAATCCGCAAAACGTGGACGGGCGCAGCGTACTGACCAAACTGGTCTACGCACCCAGTGCGCAGCAACGCTTCAAACTCACCGTGGAAGGCAACGAGGACTACGGCAGCATCGAGGCCCTGAGCAGTATCGACACGCGCTCGCCGACAGCCTCGCTGCGCGTGCTGTCACAGCAGGGGCGCGACCACCAGACCCGCGCGCGGGTGTCGTTGCGGCACGAGCTGGATGCGCTGGACAGCGCACTGGCCGATGACCTGCAATGGCTGGCGTATCGCCAGGATAGCCAAAGCCTGCAACGTACCAACGAGCTGCGTGGCAACAACACCCGCCGCCATAACGAACACAGCTTCGACCAGCGGGTGTACGGGCTGCTGGTCAATGCGCACAAGGTCGTCGCTACCGAGACGATGCGCCACGACATCACCTACGGCCTGGATGGCACCTGGACCGACACGCGCGCCAAGCGCGACGGCTATTCGCTGAATCTGGCCAATGGCGCGATCAGCAACCGCGTCGGCCAGGACGTGTTTCCGGTGCGCGATTTCCCCAAGAGCGAGACCACCAAAGTCGGTCTGTATGCGCAGGACGAGATCGGGCTGCTGGATGGACGTCTGTCGCTGACGCCTGGCGTGCGTGTGGACCATTTCCGCCTGTCGCCGCAGATCGACGGCATCTTCCGCGAGGACAATCCCGGGGTGGGTGTGGCGACCATCGATCAAACCCAGGTCTCGCCCAAGTTCGGCGCGGTGTGGCGTTTCTCGGACGCGTGGTCGGCGTACGCCAATTACGCGCACGGCTTCCGCGCTCCGCCGTACAACGACGTCAACATCGGGTTCACCAACCTGCAGGGGCGCTACACCGCCATCGCCAACCCGGATCTGAAGGCCGAGACCAGCCGCGGCGGCGAACTGGGCGTGCGCTTCAACGATGCGGTCGGCTATCTCGGCCTGGCGTTGTACTACACCGACTACCGCGACTTCATCGAATCCAATGCGCCAGCCGGCGTCAACGCCGACGGTTTCATGGTGTTCCAGTCGCGCAACGTGGACGATGTGGTGATCAAGGGCGCCGAGGCGCGCGCCGGAATCGACCTGGGCGTGCTGGTCGGCTGGCAGGGTTGGTCGGTGAACAGCGCTGTGGCGTATTCCGAAGGCGACAACCTGACCGACAACATGCCGCTCAATTCGGTGGACCCGCTGCGCGGCACCCTGGGCATGGCATTCGACGGGCAAGGCTGGGGCGCGGAACTGATCGGCACCTTCGTCGCCCGCAAGCGTCGCCCGCAACTGGACACGTACTACACGCCAGCCGGCTACGCCACGCTGGACCTGATGGGGCATTGGGAATTCGCGCCTGGCGCCAAGCTCACTGCCGGCGTGTTCAATCTGGCCGACCGTCGCTATGTGGACTGGAATGCGCTGCCCAACGGCACGCTCGCCAGCAGCACGGTGGTGGATCGCTTCACCGCTGCCGGACGCACCGCCTCGGTCAGCCTGGCCGTGAACTGGTAGCGGCCATGCCCATCGCCCGCCCATTGCCGTTGTCGTCGCGCGCACGTGCCACCCGCAGCACGCTGCCGCGCCCGGCGCAGTTGGCGGCGCTGGGTACGGTGCTGTGCCTGTACCGCCCGGCGCTGGGCAATGAGCTCGATGGCTGGCAGTTGGCGATCGAGGCGGCCGCCTCGCGGCAGCTGGACAGCGATGGGGTGCGCGAAGGCATCTGCTTCTTCGATGCCGACGGCCAATGCTGCTGGCGCCTTTACCTGCTGCCGGACAGCGATTTCCTGAACTGGGATCGGCTGGTGTCGCGTTTGCCGTCCCTCTCCACCCAGGCCCCGGGCTTGGGGATCGGCGAGCGCCTGTGGCGCCGGCTGGCCGGGCGCATGCGCGGCGAAAACTGGCGGCTGAGCGTGCTGCGCCTGCACACCACCACCGCTGGCGATCAATCGCTGGCTGCCAGCCTGGCCAATGTCTCTGCGCTGGGGGCCGAGGTTGCCGCGCGCCTGGCGCACGATGAGGGCATCGACGGGCGCGTGGCGATAGACGATTGCTGCTGCGCGCGCGCTGCGGCTCCGCCGCCCCGCCCGATCGCAGCCGGGCGCAGCGATCCCGCCAGCATGACCACCGCAGTGTTGCGGCTACGCCGCTGATGTTCCAACGACCACGACCGAGAGTTCCAATGAGCCGATTGTTGCCACGCTGTATCGCACTCCCCCTGAGCCTGCTGCCCCTTCTCGCCACTGCTGCCGATCCCGAGCGCGATCGTCAGAGCATCCTGGCGATGCAGGGCGAATACGCAGTGGACTTCGCCTTCGACGAAACCGTGCTGCTCAAGCCCGGTTACGAGCGTGCCTCGGCGATGCGCAGCGGCGCCAGCGAAGTGGTCATCGTGGTGGAGGATTCGCCACGCAAGCTGGTGTTGCAGCACTTGCTGGTCGACGAAAAGAGCAAGCATGTGACCAAGCATTGGCGACAGGACTGGGTGTACGAGGCGCCGCAGCGTTTCGAATTCACCGCCGAGCAGACCTGGCAGGTACGTGCGCTGCCGGCAGCGGCCACCCAGGGCGCCTGGACGCAATGCGTGTTCGAGGTCAGCGATGCGCCGCGCTACTGCGGCACCGGGCGTTGGGACTACGCCGACGGACATCCCACCTGGACCAGCGATCTGAGCTGGCGTCCGTTGCCGCGGCGCGAATACACCAAGCGCAGCGACTACAACGCGCTGTCGGTGATCAACCGGCACACGCTCACGCCCGACGGCTGGACCCACGAGCAGTTCAACACCAAGGTGGTGCGCAAGTCCGACGGCAGCCAGGAGCCGATCGCGCGCGAGTTCGGTTTCAACGATTACCGCAAGACCACCGACGTGGACTTCGCCCCGGCCTATGCGTACTGGAAGGGCACGCAAGCATACTGGGCCAAGGTGCGCGCACGCTGGGCCAGGTTCCTGGACACGCCGCCGGGCCTGCACCTGAAGACCAAGCCCGACGGCATGGCGATGATCATGCCGATGTTCGAGCAGGCCGAAGCCGCGCAGAAGGGCAAGCGTGTCAAGGATGCGCAGATCGATGCGGTGTTCGCGCAGTGGGTGGAAGCGGCGAACTGATCGACCCGTGTCGCAGAAGCGCACCCGGGCGCGACGGGCGTTATCGGTAACGCCCGGCCGCGCCCTGGGGCGTTCCTTCGGAATGGGCGGCCGTCACTCCTTGAACATCAAGAACGCCGCGACCAGGATCAGCCCGAACGCGGCCCAGTGGTTCCACTTCAGCGACTGGCCCAGGTAGAAGGTCGAGAAGCCGGCGAACACCAGCAGCGTGATCACTTCCTGCATGCCTTTGAGCTGCGGAGCGGAATACACCGCGCTGCCCAGGCGGTTGCCCGGCACCTGCAGGCAGTACTCGAAGAACGCAATGCCCCAGCTGACCAGGATCGCGATCATCAATGGCGTGCTCTTGTACTTCAGGTGCCCGTACCAGGCGAAGGTCATGAACACGTTGCTGGCGATCAGCAACAGGACCGGGTACAGGTAGGCGGTGAAGGAGGCAGTGGGCATGATGGCGGCGGCAGGGAGCGGGCCGGCAGCATAAGCCAGTGCCGTGAAGCGCACGCAACCGTGGCGGCCTGGGCCGCAACGCCCGTCAGCGCTGCATGCCCCAGCGGCGCACGCTCAGCCGCTCGATCGCCTGGAAGACCACGCCTTCCACCAGCAGGCCAAGCACGATCACCATGGCCAGCCCCGCGAACACCTTATCGGTATAGAGCTCGTTGCGATTCTGGAAGATGTACCAACCCAGCCCGCCCTGGCCGGAGGTGGCGCCGAACACCAGCTCGGCAGCGATCAGGGTGCGCCAGGCGAATGCCCAGCCGATCTTCAGACCCGACAGGATCGCCGGCAGCGCGGCTGGAATCAGCAACTGCATCACATAGCGCGGCCCGCGCAGGCCGTAATTGCGCCCGGCCATGCGCAGCGTTTCCGGCACCGCCTGGAAGCCGGCGTAAGTGGTCAACGCCAGCGGCCACAGCACCGAGTGCACCAGTACGAACACCAGGCTGCCGGTGCCCAGCCCGAACCACAGCAGGGCCAGCGGCAGCAGCGCGATGGCCGGCAGCGGGTTGAACATGGCCGTCAGCGTGCCGAGCACATCGCGGCCCCAGCGGGTGGAGGCGGCCACCGCGGTCAGTACGAATGCGCCGACCACGCCCAGCAGATAGCCCTGTCCCAGCACCCGCAGCGAGGCAGCCACCCGGCGCAGCAGTTCGCCCGACACCAGCCCCGCGTAGAACGCGCGCGCGGTCTGCGCGGCGCTGGGCAGCATCAGATCGTCGCCGAGCATGCGTGCGGCGATCTCCCAGACCACCACCAGCACCGCCAGCACCACGGTCTTGCGCAACCACGTCGGTGCCTGCCGGCGGCCGGGGGCTGCCACTGTCAGCAGGGCCGGGTCGACCGGCTGCAGCGCCAGTTCGTATTCGGGGCGCACCGGCGGTAACGGCGGTAGTGCGGTCGTGTGCGAGCGGGTCATGGCAGCGCCTCGCGTTGCAGCTGGGCAGGGCGACGCAGTGGCGCCACCTTGGTGTCGGCCAGCGTGTCGTCCGGCAGGTCGAACAACAGGCGGTGGATGCGCTGCACCGTCTGCTGGAAGGCCACGCTGCCGGCGCTATGCGGTCCGAAGGCATGCGCATTGAGTTCGGCACGCACCTGGCCCGGATGCGGCGACAGCAGCAGCACCCGGTTGCCGACCACCAGCGCTTCCTCGATGGAATGGGTCACGAACAACAGGGTGAAGCGCGCCTGCTCCCATAATTCCAGCACCTGCTCCTGCATGCGCGTGCGGGTCAGTGCATCCAACGCCGCGAACGGCTCGTCCATCAACAGCACGCGTGGGCGCATCGCCAATGCACGTGCGATCGCCACGCGCTGCTTCATGCCGCCGGACAAGGTATGCGGGTAAGCCTCGGCAAACCCGCTCAGCCCGACCTGCGCCAGACTTTCATCGGCACGCTCGCGTGCTTCTGCGCGGCCGAGCCTGCGCGCCGCGCGCAGCCCGAACACCACGTTTTCGCGCACGGTCTTCCACGGCGCGAGTTGATCGAACTCCTGGAACACCACGACCCGGTCGGGCCCCGGCCCGGTCACCACCTGTCCATCCAGACGGATCTGCCCTTCGCGCGGAGCGACGAAGCCGGCCACCGCCTTGAGCAGGGTGGACTTGCCGCAGCCGGAGGGGCCCAGCAACACGAAGCGATCGGCTGCATGCACATCGAAGCGGACGCGGTGGGTGGCCCGCACCACGCGTTGTGCGGAGGCATATTCCAGGCTGACGTGATCGACCTGCAGCAAGGGGGCCGACATCGCTCAGCTCCCGCCCGCGACCAGCGGGTCGTCGAAGAAATAGTCGCTCAGCCTGCCCGGCGCCTGCTTGATCGCACCGCTGTGCTGCATGAACTGGCCCAGTTTCAGGGTGTTCTGCGGCGCAACGGTGAACTGCACCTTGGGATCCTTGAGGATCTGCAACACCAGTGCACGGTCGATGCCCGAGCCATTGCGGCGCAGGAAGATGTCGGCCGCCTGCTCCGGATGGGCGGTGACGAACTTCGCCGCCTGATCCAGTGCGGCGACGAAGGCACGGTAGGTCTTGGGATTGTCGCGGCGGAACTTCTCGGTGGCGTAGAGCACCGTGGCCGACGACGGGCCGCCTTCGATGTCATAGGAGCTGGTCACGATGTGCGCGGCCGGATTGCGTGCCAGTTCCTGCTCCTGGAAGGGCGGGCTGGCGAAATGCGCGGTGATCTCGGTGCGGCCACGGATGATGGCGGCAGCGGCGTCCGGATGCGGCAGCGCCACCTGCAGCGCGTCCAACTGGTGCGTGCCCTTGTCGCCCCAGCGCTGCTGCGAGGCCTGCTGCAGAAACCGCGATTGCACCGACACGCCGGTGGCGGGCACGGCGATGCGGTCCTTCGGGGTGAAGTCGCCGATGCTCCGGATGCGTGGGTTGTTGCTGATCAGGTAATACGGAAAATTGCCCAGCGAGGCCACGCCGCGCACGTTCTGCCGGCCACGGGTACGGTCCCAGATGGTGAACAGCGGCCCGACGCCGGCGCCGGCGATATCGATCGAGCCGGTCAGCAACGCATCGTTGACTGCCGCGCCGCCGGACAGCTGCAGGAACTGCACATCGATATCCACGCCGGCTTTCTTGCCCTGTTGTTCGATCAGCTGCTGCTCCTGCGCCACGTCCAGCAGCAGGTAGACGATGCCGAACTGTTTGGCGATGCGCAGCTTTCCTTCGGCCTGCGCATGCGCGCTGTGCAGCAACGGCAATGCGGCCAGGAGCAGCAGCGCGACACGTCGGGAGAAACGTCGGCGCTGCGGACGTGCGTGAGAGGTGACGGTCGAACGCATGTGGCGCTCCAGTCGAGTGGAGGAAGAAGACGCGTTTCCAGCGCATGACGTGCTGCGAAACGCGCGCGAGGCAGCACCTGGGCTAGAACGGCGCATCGCCTTCGATGGTGGTGCGGTTGAGCCGACGACGCAGGTGATCGGGCGTGCCGGCGGCCAGATGCATCACCGAGCGGTTGTCCCAGAACACCATGTCGTGGGGCTGCCAGCGATGCCGATACACCAGGGCATCGGCGGTGCTGTGTTCAAACAGGGCCTGCAGCAGCGCAGCACTTTCGTCGTCGGGCAAGCCGACGATGCGGGTGGTGAAATGCTCGCTGACAAACAGCGCTTTCTGGCCGGTTTCCGGATGGGTGCGCACGATCGGGTGCTGCACGGGGTTCACCTCGGCGATCTGCTCAGGCGTCAGCGCCGGGCGCCACGGATTGCGTGCACGCAGTTCCTCGTACTTGGCCAGATAGCTGTGCTCGGCACGCAGGCCCTGCACTGCGTGCTTGAGCGCGTCGGGCAGGGTCTGCCAGGCCAGATGCTGGTTGGCGAACAAGGTGTCGCCGCCTTCGCTCGGCAGTTCCTGCGCATGCAGTAGCGATCCCAGGCTGGGGGTGTCCTTGTACGACAGGTCCGAGTGCCAGTAGTGGCCGGCATCGCCCAGGCCGATCGGCTGGCCGTTCTCCTTGATGTTGGATACCACCAGCACCTCCGGGTGGCCGGGCAGCTGGAAATTGCGCAGCACGTGGATCTGCAATGGGCCGAAGCGACGGCTGAAAGCGACCTGCTGTGCCGGGGTGATGCGCTGATCGCGGAACACCAGCACATGGTGCTCCAGATGCGCCCGGTGGATGCGCGCGAAGGTGTCCGCATCCAGCGGCTGCGACAGATCCAGGCCGATCACTTCGGCGCCCAGCGGTGCATCGAACGGCACGATCCGCACGTCGGCACGCTTTGTGGCGACGGCATCCACGCGTGGCAGCTGCACGCGCGCTGCAGAACTGACATTGGCCACGAGCTTGCACCTCGACAACAGCAAAGGCCGCCCACACGGCGACCGGACTGGTCACTCTAGGCAGTCAAGCCGTCGCTGCGAACGTACGATTGGCACGGTGCTTATGCGCTGCAGGTATATGCAGGGCCTCAGGCATCCAGGCGAGCAAGTGGTCGAAGCTGGACGTTGCGCCCGGCATCGAATGACCGGCCAGATGGTCCTGGCGCGATCACAGCGGCCCTACTCGGCACGCAGCGCCAACGCCGGCGGTGTGGACAGGATGCGGCGGGTGCCGGACCAGCCGGCCAGCAGGCTCAGTGCCAGCCCGAACGCACCGCCCAGCAGCAGGCGCGGCCAGTCCGGTGCCAGTGCGATCTCGAAGGCTTGCTGCCCGACCACCGCACCGATCACTGCCGCCGCAGTCACCGCAAGGCCTGCCGCCAGCAGCCCCAGCGCACCGAATTCCACCAGCACCGCACCGCGCAACTGCCCGCGGCGTGCGCCCAGCGTGCGCAGCACGGCGCTGTCGTAACGGCGCTCGCCGGCAGTGGCCTGCAGCGCCGCCAGCAGCACCAGCACACCGGCCAGCAGGCTGAAGCCCATCACCAGTTGCACCGCCTGCGCCACCTGGTCGATCACCTCGCGCACCCGGCCGAGGATGGCATCGATATCCAGCACCGAAATATTGGGGTAGTCGCGGCTCAGCGATGCCAGCTTGGGCGCACTGCCGGGCGGCAGGTGGAAGGCGGAAATCAGGTTGTACGGCGCATCGCCCACCGCGCCTTCGTTGAGCAACAGGAAGAAGTTGACCCGGAACGAATCCCAGTCGGCCTTGCGGATGCTGGTGACGGTGAAGCTGCGTTGTTGCTCGCCCAGCAGCAGGGTGATGCGGTCGCCGAGCTTGAGCTGGTAGCGCTGTGCCCAGCCCTCTTCCACCGAGGCTTCGGCGGCAGTGCTGTCGGCGCTCCAGAACCTGCCCTGCAGTAGCGTATTGGCCGGCGGGAATGCATGCCGCCAGGAAAAATTGACCGGGCGGTTGTCGCCGTCGCCGTCGTCGGCCGGATCGCGGTCGCCGCGTACCGGCGGCTTGTCGTTGATGGCGACCAGGCGGCCGGTGGAGAAGGGCTCCACCGCCGCGGTGTCCACGCCCAGTCCGCGCAGCGTCTGCAAGACTGGCGCGGTCTGCTCGGGCTGGATGTTCATCAGGAAGTAGTTGGGCGTATCCGCCGGCAGGCGGTCGCGCCACTGGCCCAGCAGGCCGGGGCCGACCACCGCCAGCAGCAACAGCGCGCACAGCGACAGCGACAGGCCGACCAGCTGCACCACGCTCAGGCCGCGCCGGCGTGTCAGCGAGGCCAGGCCCAGTTTCCAGGCGCCGCGCAGGCGGTGCTGGATCGGCCGCAGCAGGGCCAGCAATCCCAGCCCCAACAGCATCGCCACCAGCGCCAGCGCGGCCAGGCCGCCCAGGACCCAGCCGGCCAAGACCAGATTGCCGGTGGCATACACGGTGAGCGCCAGCGTCGCGGCCAGGGCGGCGCCGTAGACCAGCAACGAACTGGGAGGCACGGCGGCGAAGCTGCGGTTGAGCACGCGCATCGGCGGCACGTTGCGCAGCCGCAGCAGCGGCGGCAGGCCGAAGCCCAGCAGCAGCACCAGACCGATGCCCGCACCCGCCAGGGCAGGGGTGGCCTGCGGCAGCGGCAGCCGGTTCGGAATCAGGCTGCCCAATGCCTGCACCAGGCCTTCCTGCGCCAGCATGCCCAGCCCGATGCCGACCAGGCAGGCCGGGATGGCGGTGAACAGCAATTGCAGCGACAGCATCGCCAGGATGTCGCGCTGACGCGCGCCCAGGCAGCGCAGCACCGCGACGGTATCGATGCGACGCATTGCGAAGCGATTGGCCGCCAGCGCGGTCGCCACGCCCGACAGCAGCACCGCCAGCAAGGCCGACAAGGCCAGGAAGCGTCCCGCGCGATCGAATGCTGAGCGCATGCCGCGCTGGGTGTCTTCGATACCCACCAGCCGGTACTCGCTGGCACGCGGCTTCAGCCAGGCGCGCAGGTCGGCGATGACATCCGGCGCGCCGGCGAACATCAGCCGGTAGGACGCGCGGCTGCCGGGTCCGAGCAGTCCGGCGCCGTCGATATCTGCGCGATTGACCAGCAGCGGCGGCGACAGCTGCATCAGCTCGCCGGAGGCATCCGGTTCGGCGCGCAACACGCCGGCGATGGTCAGATGGCCGGCGCCGAATTCCAGTTGCTCGCCGACGCGCAGGCCCAGCGCCTCCAGCAGGCGCGGGTCGGCATAGGCCTGGCCGGGCGGCGGCGCGGTGGCAGGCGTGCCTTCGGCACCGCTGCCGTCCCTGGACACCAGCAACTGCCCGCGCAACGGATAGCCGGCGCCCACGCCACGGATGTTGGCCATCTGGCTGGCGTCGCCATGGAACAGCACGCTGGGGAAGCTGACCATGCGCGTGCTCTGCAGGCCGCGCCGTTGCGCTTCGGCGGCGAACTCGGCCGGAATCTCCTGGCGCCCGGTCACGCCCAGGTCGCCGCCGAGCACCTCGGCTGCGCTGGAGGTCAGCGCCAGCGTCACCCGATCCACCAGCGTGCCCACCGCCGTCATCACTGCCACGCCCAACACCAGGGCGGCAAACACGGTCAGCAGGTCGCCGGCCAGGAACTCGCGGCGGACTGCACGCGCCGCCTGTCTGACGACGTTCATGCCGCCGCGCCGGACGCTTGCGCGTGCAGGCGCCCGCCGTCGATGCGGTAGAGGTGATGGCAGCGGCGGGCCAGGGTCATGTCGTGGGTGACCAGCACCAGCGTGGTCTCGCTGGTGGCATTGAGCGCGAACAGCAGATCGCTGATCTGCGCACCGGTGGCCTGGTCCAGGCTGCCGGTGGGTTCGTCCGCGAACAGGATGCGCGGGCGGGCCACGAACGCGCGCGCCAGTGCCACGCGCTGCTGCTCGCCGCCGGAGAGCTGGCGCGGATAGTGGCGCGCGCGTGCGCCCAGGCCGACCGCCTCCAGCACCTCGCGCACCCGCGCCGGATCCTCGCGCCCGGCCAGTTCCAGCGGCAGCGCGATGTTCTCTTCGGCGGTCAGCGCCGGCAGCAGGTGGAAGCTCTGGAACACGAAGCCGACCTCGCGCGCGCGCAGCGCGGCGCGGGCTTCCTCGTCGAGCTGGCCCAGGTCCTGGCCCGCCAGCGCGATGCTGCCGCGGCTGGGCAGGTCCAGCCCGGCCAACAGGCCGAGCAGGGTGGTCTTGCCGGAACCGGAGGCACCGACAATCGCGATACTGTCGCCTTCACTGACCGTCAAGCTGATGTTGTCGAGGATGTGGAGCGTTCCCTCCGGGCCGCTGACGGATTTGCCGACCTCGCGAACGTCGATGGCGGTGCGGGTGCTGGAGCGGGGGGCCAGACTGTCGATGAGGAATCTCCGAATGCGTGAAAGAACACTGCGATATGGCGCGCTGGTCCTGTGGCTGCTGACACTCTCCCTGCTTGCGCCGGGGATTGCCTCTGCCAGAAGTCCGGCCGCCGCCGCGCCGATCCTGGTGGTGGGCGACAGCCTGAGCGCTGCGCACAACATCCCGGTGCAGTCCGGCTGGGTGACCCTGCTGGACCAGCGCCTGAAGCGTGACATGGCGACGCCACCGCCGGTCGTCAATGCCAGTATCAGCGGCGAGACCACCTCCGGCGCGCTGACCCGGCTGCCGGGCCTGCTGCAGAAACACGCCCCGGGCGTGGTGGTGATCGAACTGGGCGGCAACGATGCGTTGCGCGGGCTGACTCCGGCCCAGCTCAAGGGCAACCTGGAAAAGATGATCAAGCTCAGCCAGGCTGCCGGTGCCAAGGTGCTGTTGCTGGGCATCGATGTGCCGCCCAATTACGGCCCGGCGTATCGGCAACGCCTGAAGGCCACCTATGCCGACCTCGCCAGGCAGTACGACACCGCCCTGGTGCCATTCTTTCTGGAAAAGGTGGCACTGCAGCCGGGCCTGATGCAGGCCGATGGCCTGCATCCCACCGCTGCCGCCCAGCCCAGGGTGCTGGATACCGTATGGCCTGCGCTGCGGCCGTTGCTGGCACGCTGACCAAGCGGGCGCGACAGAACGTTAGTTTGGTCTTCACGCTGTTTGCACCGCGCATCCGGCATGTTTCACAAAGCTGAAGACCGAGGAAAGTCCATGCGTCAGACCAAGGAAACGTCCGGCCTCGTGCTGGTCGTGGAAGACAACCGCAATATCTCCGAAATGATCGGCGAATACCTGGAAGGCCGTGGCTTCGAGGTCGACTACGCGCAGGACGGACTGGACGGCTATCGTCTGGCCGCCGAGAACAGCTACGACGTGGTCGTGCTGGACCTCATGCTGCCACGGTTGGACGGCATCGAAGTGTGTCGCCGCCTGCGTAACGACGCACGCAAGTCCACGCCGGTGCTGATGCTGACCGCCCGCGACACGCTGGACGACAAGCTCACCGGGCTGGGTTTCGGCGCCGACGACTACCTGACCAAGCCGTTCGCGATCCAGGAACTGGAAGCGCGTCTGCGTGCCCTGATCCGCCGCGAGCGTCGCCAGGTGGGCTCGGAAGTGCTCAAGGTCGCCGACCTGGTGCTGGACCCGGTCAGCATGCGCGCCACCCGCGCCGGCACCGAGCTGCAGCTCTCGCCGATCGGCCTGCGCCTGCTGACCATCCTGATGCGCGAATCGCCGCGGGTGGTGACCCGTCAGGAAATCGAGCGCGAGATCTGGGGCAACGGGCTCCCGGATTCGGACACCCTGCGCAGCCATCTGTACAACCTGCGCAAGATCATCGACAAGCCATTCGACCGTCCACTGCTGCACACCGTGCAGAGCGCCGGCTACCGCATCGCCGACATCGCCCAGCCGATGACCTGATGTACCGGCCGGCCACCGCCCGGTGGCCGGCCGCCCCCGCAGGCGCCCCCGCGCCGCTCGCGCCCCCGCGCTGCCGATTGGTTGCACGACGGGCTCACGGAAGCGTTGCCTATACTCCGGCGCTCTCCCCTGGATGCAGCAATGCCACACGGGCTCCCGCGAAAAATACGTCTTGCCTTCCTGCTGCAGGTGGCGTTGGCGAGCCTGGCCATCGTTCTGGGCGGGTACCTGATCTCGTTCGTCATCAAGTACAGCCTGGTGCGTGCGGTCCTGGCCGACGAGGCCGTGCACTTCTGGCAGATGCACAGGAGCGCGCCCGATACCCGGCCGCCGGACACCCGCAATCTCCAGGGCTATTTCTCCCCTGCCGGCACCGGTGCCGATCCGGCCCCTGCTGCCCTGCGTCGTCTGTCGCCGGGCTTCAGCGAAGTGGCTGCCGCCGACGCGCTGGTCTATGTGGATCAACGCCCGCAGGGACGCCTGTACCTGGTGTTTCCGCGCTCGCGCGCGGCGCATCTGACGCTGTGGTTCGGCGTCGTGCCGGCCATCGTGGTGCTGCTGGGAATCTACGGTGTGTCCTGGTTCACCTACCGGTTCTCCAAGCGCCTGGTGTCGCCGATCAGCTGGCTGGCGCGGCGGGTCTCGCACTGGGATCCGCGCAACCCGGACGTGGACGAGCTGGCGCCGGAACGGCTGCCTGCGGATCTGCAGGGCGAAACCCGGCAACTGGCGCTGGCCCTGCATGCGCTGGGGCAGCGGGTCAGCGAGCATGTGGCGCGCGAACGCAATTTCACGCGCGACGCCAGTCACGAGCTGCGCACACCGCTGACGGTGATCCGTGTGGCCAGCGACATGGCGCTGGCCGACGACGATCTATCGCAACGCACGCAGCGTAGCCTGCGCCGGATCCAGCGCGCAGGCCGCGACATGGAGGCGGTGATCGATGCCTTCCTGATCCTGGCGCGCGAAGCGGAGATCGACCCGCAGAGCGAAAACTTCGATGCTGCCGAACTGGCCAGCGAAGAGCTCGAAAGCGCACGCGAACTGCTGGGCGACAAACCCGTCTCCCTGCACATGGTCGGCGATCGCCGCCTGCAGATGTTCGCACCGCCCCGGGTGCTGCGGGTGGTGCTCAGCAACCTGCTGCGCAACGCCTGTGCCTATACCGATGCCGGCAGCATCGAAGTGGAAGTGGCCCAGGACCGGATCGTGGTGCGCGATACCGGCATCGGCATGAGCGACGAGGCGCGCGCGCGCGCATTCGAGCCGTTCTTTCGTGCCGATCCCACCCGTCCGCAGGGCACCGGTCTGGGGCTGTCGATCGTGCGCCGGCTGTGCGACCGCTTCGGCTGGCGCATCGAACTGGAGAGCGAGGCGGGCGTGGGGACGTCGGTGGCGGTGGTGGTGGCCTGAGGCGATCCGGCAGCGCTGTGCCGGATCGCATTGCCGCCCGGTTATTGTTCCAGGACTGGCGCCACGGCCTTGCGCCAGAGCGCATAGCCATCGGCGGTCATGTGCAGCATGTCCTCGCGGAACAACTGCGGGCGCGGTTTGCCGCCTGCATCGAGCATGGGGGTGTAGACATCCACGTAGTCCGTCCGTGGCAGCGTCGCCAGTGCGTCCTTGATCAGTCTATTGGCGGCGATCACCGATGGCAGCAGCTGCGCGCGTGCCGGGCTGGGCTTGATCGACAGATAGCTAATGCGCGTGTCGGGCAGCTCCTGGCGAATCCGCGTCACGAAGGCCACGACGTCGTCGCGGACCTGCTCGGGTGTGCGCCCACTGTTGAGATCGTTGTCGCCCGCATACAGCACCACCTGACGCGGAGCGTAAGGAATCACGATGCGATCGGCGTACCAGGTGCTGTCGCGCACTTCAGAGCCGCCGAAGCCGCGGTTGATCACCGGCTTGCCCGGGAAATCCTGGGCCAGTGTCTCCCAGAAGCGGATCGAGGAACTGCCGACGAACACGATGCCATGCCTGGGTGGGGGCTGACGCGCATCGCTGGCGGCGAAGCGCTGCATGTCCTGCTCCCAGGCGGCGTTGGACACCTGCGCCGGAATGGCGGGTGCGGCGCGCAGGGCATCGGCGTGGACCTGGCTGGACGAGAGCAGGAGCGCGCACACCACCGTGCGCAGAAGATGTCTGGTCATGCGGGAGCCTGTTCGATCGGGCGGACCTGCATGGTGCAGCAGTCTGCGCGCTGACGGCAAACCGCAGGCCGACTGGCGATGCGTCGTGTCACCGTGCAAGATTCGCACTTTCCCCACCAGCGACCATGCCATGCGTTCTGCCTGTTTCCCGCCCCGCGTCTGCGCCCGGACGCACTGACGCATGGCCGATCAACTGGGACACCTGCCGCGCGGCCCGCGCCGCATGCTGAAGGCGGCGATCTGGTCGTGGCAGGGGCTGCGCGCGGCGTGGTTGCACGAATCCTCGTTCCGGCTCGAGGTCTGCCTGGCGCTGGTGATGGCGCCGTTGGGCGCGTGGTTGGGGCAGTCGCCGCTGGAGCGGATCGCGTTGATCGCTCCGTTGCTGATCGTGCTGGCGGCAGAGTTGCTCAATTCCGCGATCGAAGCGGTGATCGAGCGTTATGGCCCGGAGCATCACGTGCTGGCCGGCCGTGCCAAGGACATGGGCTCGGCCGCGGTGTTCCTGCTGCTGCTCAACGTAGTGCTGTGCTGGGGGCTGGTGCTGCTGCCGCGCATGGTGTGAGCGATTCGCCGGCGGGTACGGGCACGTGTCGCGCGTAGATGCCGGCTTGACCTGGCGCATGGCATGCTGGCGCCCTCATTCGACGGAACCGCCTGCATGTCTGCCCTGATGCGCGCCCTGATGTTGCTGATCCTGGTCGTCGGCCTGTCCGGTTGCGGCTACAACACGATCCAGCAGAAAGAGGAAGGTGTGAAGGCGGGGTGGTCGGAGGTTCTCAACCAATACCAGCGCCGGGCGGACCTGATTCCCAACCTGGTGCGCACCGTGCAGGGCTATGCACAGCAGGAGCGCCAGGTCTTGACGGAGGTGACCAATGCGCGCGCACGCGTCGGTCAGATCCAGGTCAATGCCGACGACGAAGCCTCGCTCAAGCAATTCCAGCAGGCGCAGGGCGAACTGGGTAGCGCACTGTCGCGCTTGCTGGTGGTGAGCGAGAACTACCCGCAGCTCAAATCCGACCAGTCGTTCCGCGACCTGCAGGTGCAGCTGGAAGGCACCGAGAATCGCATCACCGTCGCGCGCGGACGCTATATCCAGACCGTGCAGGACTACAACACCTACATCCGCTCGTTCCCGCAGCTGATCACCGCCAAGATCTTCGGTTACCAACCCAAGCCGAACTTCAGCGTGGAAAACGAAGCGCAGATTTCGCGTGCACCGCAGGTGGATTTCGGCAACCAGCAGGCCCCGCAGCAACAGCCTGCACAACAGCCGCAACCGCAACCTGCGCAGTAATCAGGCGCGTTGCGTTAGCGGACCACGAGCCCCTCTCCCCTCGGGAGAGGGGTTGGGGTGAGGGTACGGAGCGAAGCGCCGCAGTCCGCCCGACAACGCGTGGCGCGTGCCCTTATTGGCCCTCGGAGGCTCTTCTTCCCATGAAGGGGGTAGCCTGCCGCGGGGAAGCAACAGCGAAGCGCCCGTGCTGATCAACCATCAGTGTGCATCGGATAGGAGTGGGCAATGCGGCGAACGTCTTCGAGAATGGTGTGGCTAATGACGTTGCTGCTGCTTCCAGCATTGCTGCTGGCGCAGGAAGTGGCGCCCATCCCACCGCTGCGCTCGCCGGTGGTCGATGTCACCGGGACCCTGGATGCGGCGCAGACCCGGCAGCTGGAACGACAGGCCCTGGCGCTGCAGCAACGCAAGGGCGCGCAACTGCAGGTGCTGATCGTCCCCAGCACGCAGCCAGAGACGATCGAGCAATACACCCAGCGTGTCTTCGACCAATGGAAGATCGGGCGCAAAGGCGTGGACGATGGCGTGCTGCTGCTGGTGGCCAAGGACGACCGCCGCGTTCGCATCCAGCCCGGCTACGGCCTGGAGGGCGCCATCCCCGACATCGTGGCCAATCGCGTCATCCAGGAATATCTGGCGCCGCGCTTTCGCGCGGGCGACTACGGTGGCGGCATCGCCGACGCGACCGCGACGCTGGCCGGGCTGATCGAAGGCGAGGCGCTGCCGGCGCCGGTCAGCGGGCACGCAACAGGCGTGGGCAACAGCGCCGGGGGCGGTGGCTGGATCATGGCGCTGTTCATTGGCTTCGTGGTCGCAATGGTGGCGCGCGGCATCCTGGGCGCCTTGCCGCGCCCGGTACGTGCCCTGCTGACCGGCATTGCGGCCGGCGGTGCGGCACTGCTGTTCACCTCCCTGCTGCTGGCCAGTGCCGGTGCTGCGGTGATCGGCTTGCTGGCCGGATTGGTGTCCGGCTCGCCAGGCCGTTTCGTCGGCGGCGGTGGCTGGGGCGGCGGCGTTGGCGGGTTCGGGGGATTTGGCGGCGGTGGCGGTGGCTTCGGCGGCGGCTGGGGTGGTGGTGGCGGTTCATCGGGAGGCGGTGGCGCCTCGGGGAGCTGGTGATGCGGTGGCTCAGACATGTCTTCGCACCTTCGGCGCAGCGCAGGTTTCCGGCTGCCTGCATGCAGGTCATCGCGGCGGCCGTGGCCGACAGCGAGCGTTGCCACACCGGCCAGGTGATGGTGGCGGTCGAGGCAGACCTGCCGATGACCGCGCTGTGGCGCAGGCAAAGCGCACGGCAACGTGCCGAACAGGCCTTCGCGCAGCTGCGCACCTGGGACACCGAGGCCAATAACGGCGTGCTGATCTACCTGCTGCTGGCCGACCATGCCATTGAAGTGGTCGCCGACCGTGGGCTGCGCAGCCGGGTGCCTGACGCGCAGTGGGCGGAAGTGTGCCGGCGCATGCAACAGTTCCTGCGCGAGGGCCAGTACGAAGCTGCCGTGCTGGCGGGGATCGAAGCGGTGACCGAACTGCTGGTCGTGCATTTCCCACGCGGCGCTGATACCCCGCATGAAGACGAGCTGCCCAATCGCCTGCAGCTTTTAGGCTGAAGGCGTTCGAAGTGTCAGAATAGCGGCCTCGCTCTACGTGATCCGCGGTCCGCATGATCTATCTGCACGCCATCGACCCCATCGCCTTCTCGCTTGGCCCGGTGCAGGTGCACTGGTATGGCCTGATGTATCTGGCGGCTTTCGCGTCCGCCTGGGCGCTCGGGCGCTCGCGCATCCTGCGCGGCCGCCTGCCGGGGGTGGACATGGACGGATTCTCCGATCTGCTGTTCTACGGCATGCTCGGCGTGGTGCTGGGTGGCCGCATCGGCTACATGCTGTTCTATGCGTTCGAGACCTTCCTGGCCAATCCGCTGATCCTGTTCAAGGTGTGGGAAGGCGGCATGAGCTTCCATGGCGGCCTGCTCGGCGTGCTGCTCGCGTGCTGGCTATGGGCGCGCCGCCACCGTCTGCACTTCTTCGACGTGATGGATTTCGTCGCACCGCTGGTGCCGCTGGGCCTGGGTTTCGGCAGGCTCGGCAATTTCGTCGGCGGCGAGCTGTGGGGCAAGTTCACCCAGGCCGGCTGGGGCGTGATCTTCCCGCACGCGCCGGAGCTGGCCAACCTGGCGCCGGCGCAGATCCAGGCGCAATACGCCGCCGGAGCACTGGATCGGTTCGCACGGCATCCCTCGCAGCTCTATGAAGCGGCGCTGGAAGGCGTGGTGATGTTCGTGGTGTTGTGGGCCTTCTCGATGAAGCCGCGTGCCCGTTATGCGGTCTCCGGACTGTTTGCGCTGCTGTACGGCGTGTTCCGCTTCATCGTGGAATTCGTGCGCGTGCCCGATGCGCCGATCGGCTATCTGGCCTTCAACTGGCTGACGATGGGGCAGATTCTCAGCCTCCCATTGATCGCGGTGGGCCTGGTCCTGCTGGCGATGTCGCGCCGCGCCCCGGTGCTGCAGCCGGTGCTGCCGGCGCCCGCCGGCGTGGAGGCGGCCAAGTGAAGCCGTACCTGGAACTGCTGCAGCACGTGCTGGAGCACGGCGCCGAAAAGTCTGACCGCACCGGTACCGGTACGCGTAGCGTGTTCGGCTGGCAGATGCGCTTTGATCTCAACGCCGGCTTTCCGCTGGTCACCACCAAGAAGCTGCACCTGCGCTCGATCATCCACGAGCTGCTGTGGTTCCTGCAGGGCGACACCAATATCGGATATCTGAAGGACAACCAGGTCCGGATCTGGGACGAATGGGCCGACGACAATGGCGATCTCGGTCCGGTGTACGGCAAGCAATGGCGGCGCTGGACCGGCCCGGACGGCGTGGAGATCGACCAGATGCAATGGCTGGTGGACGAGATCAAGCGCAACCCGGATTCACGGCGGCTGGTGATCAGCGCCTGGAACGTGGGCGAGCTGCCGCAGATGGCCTTGATGCCCTGCCATAGCCTGTTCCAGTTCTACGTGGTCGACGGCAAGCTCAGTTGCCAGCTCTATCAGCGCAGCGGCGATATCTTCCTGGGCGTGCCGTTCAACATCGCCAGTTATGCCTTGCTGACGCATATGGTGGCGCAGGCCACCGGCCTGGGCGTGGGCGATTTCGTGCACACGCTCGGCGACGCCCACCTGTATGCGAACCACTTCGAACAGGCGCGCAAGCAGCTGACGCGCACCCCGCGCGCGCTGCCCACCCTGCGCCTGAATCCGCAGGTCACCGATCTGTTCGCATTCCGCTTCGAGGACATCGCGATCGAGGGTTACGATCCGTATCCGGCGATCAAGGCGCCGGTGGCGGTATGAAGGGCCGGGACCCGGGACCCGGGACCCGGGG
>NZ_JAJGQG010000037.1:0-37662 GCF_020783795.1 Xanthomonas sp. NCPPB 1067 | reverse complement strand
CCCGGGACCCGGGACCCGGGGCCCGGAGCACGTTCGCCGGTAAAGCCGCGATCGCGAGATTCGCTTTCCCGGGTCCCGGGTCCCGGGTCCCCTGTCCCGGTACCGCACCATGATCGGCCGTCTGCGTGGGATCCTGGCCTACAAGCAGCCGCCCTGGCTGGTGATCGATGTGGGCGGCGTCGGCTACGAACTGGAGGCGCCGATGAGCACCTTCTACGACCTGCCCGATGTCGGCCGCGACGTCATCCTGTTCACCCATTACGCGCAGAAGGAAGACAGCGTGGCGCTGTACGGCTTTTTGCGCGAGGGCGAGCGGCGCTTGTTCCGCGACGTGCAGAAGGTCACCGGTATCGGCGCCAAGATCGCGCTGGCGGTGTTGTCCGGGGTCAGCGTTGACGAGTTCGCGCGGCTGATCACCGCCGGCGACATCACTGCACTCACGCGCATCCCGGGCATCGGCAAGAAGACCGCCGAGCGCATGGTGGTGGAGCTGCGCGACCGTGCGGCCGACTTCAGCAGCGGCGCGCCGATCACCGGTCAGCTTGGCCCGGATGCGGTGTCCGAAGCGACCGTCGCGCTGCAGCAACTGGGCTACAAGCCCGCCGAGGCAGCACGCATGGCGCGCGAGGCCGGAGCAGAGGGCGACGACGTCGCCACGGTGATCCGCAAGGCCCTGCAGGCCGCGCTGCGTTAAGCAGCCCCGGCCTTTCCCATTCTTCACGCCCCACGGCGATACCCTTCCCACTCATGTCACAGACCTCCACTCCTGCAGCGGGCCACGGCCACGCGCCCGCCAACGGCCACATGGCCCTGGTCATCGGCGCCATCGGTGTCGTCTTCGGCGATATCGGCACCAGCCCGCTGTACACCCTGAAGGAGGCGTTCTCGCCGCATTACGGGCTGACCAGCGATCACGACACCGTGCTGGGCGTGTTGTCGCTGGCGTTCTGGGCGCTGATGATCACGGTGACGCTCAAGTACGTCACCATCATCATGCGCGCCGACAACGACGGCGAGGGCGGCATCATGGCGCTGATGGCGCTGGCCCAGCGCACGCTCAAGCAGGGTTCGCGCTCGGCGTACGTGGTCGGCATCCTCGGCATCTTCGGCGCTTCGCTGTTCTTCGGCGATGGCGTGATCACCCCGGCCATCTCGGTGATGGGCGCGGTGGAGGGCCTGGAAGTCGCCGCGCCCAGCCTGCATCCGTTCATCGTGCCGATCACCGTCGCGGTGCTGCTGCTGGTGTTCATGGCCCAGCGCTTCGGCACCGAAAAAGTGGGCAAGGTGTTCGGGCCGATCACCTGCCTGTGGTTCCTGTCGCTGGGCGCGATCGGCATCTGGAACATCGTGGACGCGCCGGAAGTGCTCAAGGCCTTCAATCCGTGGTGGGCGATCCGCTTCTTCATCGAGCACGGTTGGCACGGGGTGTTCATCCTCGGCGCGGTGGTGCTGGCGGTGACCGGCGGCGAGGCGCTGTACGCGGACATGGGTCACTTCGGTGCGCGCCCGATCCGCCACGGCTGGTACTTCTTCGTGCTGCCGATGCTGCTGCTCAATTACCTGGGGCAGGGCGCGCTGGTGCTCAATCACCCCTCCGCACTGAAGAATCCGTTCTTCGAGGCCGTGCCGGGTTGGGCGCTGTACCCGATGATCGTCCTGGCGACGCTGGCGGCAGTGATCGCCTCGCAGGCGGTGATCACCGGCGCCTACTCGGTGGCGCGCCAGGCCATGCAGCTGGGCTATATCCCGCGCATGCTGGTCAAGCACACCTCGCGCGACACCATCGGCCAGATCTACGTGCCAGGCATCAACTGGCTGCTGATGGTGATGGTGATCGCGCTGGTCCTGATCTTCCGCAGCTCCACCAATCTGGCAGTGGCCTACGGCATCTCGGTGTCGATGACCATGCTGATCGACACCCTGCTGCTGGCGCTGGTGGCGCGCGCGCTGTGGCCGCGCTGGCGCAGCTGGGTGCTGCCACTGTGCGTGGTGTTCTTCATCATCGAACTGGCCTTCGTGGTCGCCAACGGTGCCAAATTGCTGCAGGGCGCCTGGTTTCCGTTGGCGCTGGGCATCGTGGTGTTCACCCTGATGCGCACCTGGCGCCGCGGCCGTGCGCTGCTGCGTGAGGAGATCCGCAAGGACGGTATCCGCATCGACAGCTTCCTGCCCGGGCTGATGCTGGCACCGCCGGCGCGCGTGCCCGGCATGGCGGTGTTCCTCACCGCCGATCCCATGGTGGTGCCGCATGCGCTGATGCACAACCTCAAGCACAACAAGGTGCTGCACGAGCGCAACATCTTCCTCAACGTGGACACGCTGCCGATCCCGTATGCGCCGGTGGACAAGCGGCTGCAGATCGAATCGATCGGTGACGAGTTCTATCGCGTCTACGTGCGTTTCGGCTTCATGGAAACGCCCGACGTGCCGTTGGCCTTGATGCGCTCCTGCGACCAGGGCGGTATCCACTTCGACCCGATGGACACCACCTTCTTCGCCAGCCGCGAGACCATCGTGGCCAGCGCCAACCGCGGCATGCCGATCTGGCGCGACAAACTGTTCGCGCTGATGCATCGCAATGCCGCCCCGGCCACCGGGTTCTTCCGCATTCCCGGCAACCGCCTGGTCGAACTGGGCGCGCAAGTGGAGATCTGAGCATGGCCCCGCTCAAGTGGATGGTCTACGGTCGCGCGCCGAGCCTGGACACCCTGTGGGACGAGGCGCTCAATCTCGGGCGCGAGCCGGCCACCGCGGCCGCGATCGCTGCCGCGGAAGAGCGTCTGGACGTTCGCCTGCCGGCCTGGTTGCGCGGGTTGTACGCACGCTACGACGGCGGTGCGGTGCAGATGGCGCGTGGTCAGTCCCTCCAGGAGCCGGACAACTGGCTCAAGGCCGAGTGGCTGATCCCGCGTGCACGCCTGCTCGGTAGCGCGGAGCTGTTCTCCTTCGCGCAGGTGCGCGCTCGCGAGGAGTATCGCGATGATGCCTACGCCGGGCTGGCCATCGGCGGCGACGACCGCCGCCTGATCGCCATCGCCGCCGATGACCGCTCGCCCGGCCGCGCGCTGTGCCTGGACTACGCCGCATCCGACGCCGAGCCCACCCTGGTCTATGTCGATGCAGGCAAGAATCGCCGGCTGTGCGTGTTCGCCACTGTCGACGCCTTGCTCTCGCAACTGGTCGACGTCCACTACTGGTCGCCGGCCTTGCAGGCCAAGCATGATGGAGATGCGGTGCAGTGGCAGCCGCAGCCGCCCGCAGTGACCACGTTCTGGAGCGGTCCCGGGCACTGGAACGAGGCCGGGGCCGCGGCCGACAGCGATGCGCTGGCCGCCGCCGAAGCCCGGATGGGCGTACGCCTGCCGGCACTGTTCAAACGCCTTTACGGCGTGCAGGACGGCGGCGACACCGGCTGGTGCTGGGTGCCGCGGACCCGTTTTCCCTCCGACCTCTACGTGGATTGGGAATGCGTGCTGGTGGATCGCTATCTGCTGCCGCTGGCGAGCATCGGCAGCGTGCTGGATCTGGCCGCCGCCTTTGAAGACCCCGACGACTTCAATGCGGCGGCCCGCCTGCACGCCCGCCTCGATCAGGTGCTGGTGCTGTCGTGCCACAACGTCGATTGCCTGCTGTGCCTGGACTATCGCGCACGTGGCCCGCAGTGCGAGCCGGAGGTCGTCTATTTCGAGCGTTGGGAGGGGCTGGTGCCGACCTGGCGCGCAGCGAGCTTCGACGCGTTTTTCGGTGTGCTGCGGCAGGCCGAGCTTGGGTTCTAGAGGCTGGGCCATCGGTGCGCGGCATGAGAAGATGGCGGGATGACCGAGCAGCGCATCATCGCCAGCAGCTCCACCCGCGAAGACGCCGCTGCCGATGCGAGCATCCGGCCCCAGCGCCTGGCCGATTATCTCGGTCAGCAGCCGGTGCGCGAGCAGATGGAGATCTACATCCAGGCCGCCAGGGCGCGCGGCGAGGCGATGGATCATGTGCTGATCTTCGGGCCGCCGGGCCTGGGCAAGACCACGCTCAGCCATGTCATCGCCAACGAGCTGGGTGTCAGCCTGCGGGTGACCTCCGGCCCGGTGATCGAAAAGGCCGGCGATCTGGCCGCGCTGCTGACCAATCTGCAGCCGCACGACGTGTTGTTCATCGACGAGATCCACCGCCTTTCGCCGGTGGTGGAAGAAGTGCTGTACCCGGCGATGGAAGATTTCCAGATCGACATCATGATCGGCGAGGGCCCGGCCGCCCGCTCGATCAAGATCGATCTGCCGCCGTTCACCCTGATCGGTGCCACCACCCGCGCCGGTCTGTTGACCGCGCCGCTGCGCGACCGCTTCGGCATCGTGCAGCGGCTGGAGTTCTACTCGCCGCAGGAGCTGACCCGCATCGTGATCCGTTCGGCCACCATCCTGGGCATCGACTGCACGCCGGAAGGTGCGGCCGAGATCGCACGCCGCGCGCGCGGCACGCCACGCATCGCCAACCGCTTGCTGCGGCGGGTGCGCGACTACGCCCAGGTCAAGGCGGCCGGCCACATCGATCTGCCAGTGGCGCAGGCGGCCATGCAGATGCTCAAGGTCGATCCGGAGGGTTTCGACGAGCTCGACCGTCGCATGCTGCGCACCATCGTCGAACACTTCGACGGCGGCCCGGTGGGTGTGGAATCGCTGGCCGCCTCGCTGTCGGAAGAACGCGGCACGCTGGAAGACGTGATCGAACCCTACCTGATCCAGCAGGGCTTTCTGATCCGCACCGCGCGCGGCCGCATGGTCACGCCCAAGGCTTACCTGCACCTGGGACTGAAGCCCCCGCGCGACCGCACCCCGGGCATCGGCGAGCCGGGAGACCTGTTCTGATGACGCTCCGTTGCTCGCCAACCTGGGCCGTCCCGACCACAATTGCGTGCCGATGACGATCGAATCCCGACTCCCGAATCCCCAATCCCCGCCTGTATTCAGTTGGCCGACACGCGTCTACTGGGAAGATACCGACGCCGGCGGGGTGGTCTATCACGCGCGCTACGTCGCCTTCCTGGAACGTGCGCGCACCGAGTGGATGCGCGCGGCCGGTTACGGGCAGGAGTCGATGCGCCAGCAGCATGGTCTGGTGTTTGCGGTCCGCTCGATGCAACTGGATTTTCTCAAGCCGGCTCGGCTGGACGATGCGCTGTCGGTGTCGGCGATGGTGTTGAAATGCAAGCGGGCCAGCCTGCTGTTTGCGCAGTCCGTGCGCCGCGAAGGCGAAGTGCTGCTGACCGCCGAGGTGCGTATTGCCGCACTCGGCGCCAGCGACTTCCGCCCGTGCGGCATGGACGATGCGCTGTATGACGTGTTGAAAGCTCTAGAAACCACAGAATCCGATTACTGAGGAACGAACGGATGTCGATTGCATTGCTCCTGGCCCTGCAGGACACGGTAGTGGAAGCACTGCCGCAGGAAGTCACCGCGGCCGCGGCGCAAACCGCCGCGGCGGCGCACAACAGCAGCATCAACTACGTGGACCTGATCCTGCGGGCCAGTATCCCGGTCAAGATCATCGTGCTGCTGCTGCTGATCGGCTCGTTCATCAGCTGGGTGATCATCTTCCGCAAGGCGCGTGCGTTCAAACTCGCCAACCGCGAGGCCGACGAGTTCGAGAACCGGTTCTGGTCCGGCGCCGATCTGGCCAAGCTGTATGCCTCGGCAACCGATCGCAACCGCACCGTCGGTGGCCTGGAGTCGATGTTCGAAAGCGGTTTCCGCGAGTTCTCGCGGCTGCGCGACCGCCGGCGCCTGGATGCGCGCGTGCAACTGGAAGGTGCGCAGCGCGCCATGCGCACCGCCTTCACCCGTGAAGTGGATCAGCTCGAACGCAACCTGGAACTGCTGGCCAATATCGGCTCCACCGCGCCGTACATCGGCCTGGTCGGCACCGTGTTCGGCATCATGGTGACCATGCACGACATGGTCAGCAGCGGCGAGCAGGCCGGTATCGCGGCCGTGGCGCCGGGTATCTCCGAAGCCTTGTTCGCCACCGCCATCGGCCTGTTCGTGGCGATCCCGGCGGTGTGGGCCTACAACCGCTTCACCACCCGCGTGGAACGGCTGTCGGTGCGCTACGAAACCTTCGCCGACGAGTTCAGCTCGATCCTGCAGCGGCAGGCCGGCGCGGACGAGTGATGCGCGCTTCCGGCATGTGCCCGCACGCAGGCCAGCGGACGGTGCCCGGGCGCGCCCTGCGTGTCGATGCGCAGGACCAGGCGCCGGCCTCCGTCTGCCGGCCCCCATGCCGCCATGCCGCAGCGCTGCGCACAGGATCAATGAGGAACGTTTCGCGATGATTTCCGGTATTTCCCACCGCAAGAAGCGCAAGCTCAAATCCGACATCAACGTCGTGCCCTACATCGACGTGATGCTGGTGTTGCTGATCATCTTCATGGTGACCGCACCGCTGCTGACCCTGAGCACCGACGTCAGCCTGCCCAGCTCGCGCGCCAAGGCGCTGGAGAGCAAGCAGGACCCGGTGGTGGTGGTGGTCGCCGCCGACGGTCGACTGGCCCTGCAATTGCCCAAGGGCAAGCCGCAGGCGATGGAGGTGGCGGCGCTGCAGGCGCAGCTGGCCGCCATCGTGGCGCAGGACAAGGACGCCCGGGTCGTGGTGGCTGGCGATCGTGCCGCGCCGTACCAGAAGATCATGGATGCCATCGATGTGCTCAAGCAGGCCAAGGTCGAAAAGGTGGGCCTGATCTCCGACTCCGGCGGCACCGCAGGCAGCGATGCACGCTGACGCATTCCCCACTCAAGGTGCGCGCGAGGATGGCTGGCTGCGGCCGGTGATCCTGGCGTTGGTCGTGCACGTGCTGGTGGCGCTGGTGTTCATCGCTGGCTGGCTGTGGTCGCCCGAACGCTCGGTCGAGCCGGCTGCAGGTGATCCCAGCATGGAGGCCTCGCTGGACGTGTCCGCCGCCGAGGCGCGCGTGGCGCGTCAGGCGCTGCAGGCCACGCCAGTGGAGGCGCCGCCGCCACCGCCCGCGCCCTTGCCCGAACCTGCGCCGGAAGACAGCGTGCCGCCGCCGCAGCCGATTGCCGAGCCGCGCCCGCAGGATGCGCCCACGCCACAGCAGGCGCAGGCGCAGGAACGCGTGGCGCAACCGGACAAGGTCGATCAGGAGCGCGTGGATGCATTGGCTGTTTCGGCGGAAAAGGCCAAGCAGGAACAGGAGGCCAAGCGTCGCCAGGAGCAGATCGACTTGACCGAGCGCAAGCGGCAGGAAGAGGCCGAACAGAAGTTGCGCCTGGCCAAGCAGCAGGAAGAGGCCGAGGCCAAGGAGAAGCAGGCTGCGGCGCAGCAGGCGGAAGACGCCGAACGCCAGAAGAAGATCGCCGAGATCCGCCGCCAGCGCGAGCAGGCCGACAAGGACGCCAAGCTGGCCGAGCAGAAGCTGCGCCAGGTCGCTGCCGCGCGCGCCCAGCAGGCGTCTGCGGCCGCGGCGACCAGCGCGCAGCCGACCGCGGGGCAGGGCGGGACCAACACCGACCTGTCGGCCAAGTACGCCGCGGCGATCCAGCAGAAGGTGCTCGCCCAGTGGGTGCGTCCGCCATCGGTGCCGCCGGGCCAGAAGTGCACGATCAACATCCGCCAGCTGCCGGGCGGCAGCGTGATGGAGGCCAAGGTCGCACCGGGCTGCCCCTACGACGAAGCCGGCCAGCGCTCGATCGAAGCTGCCGTGCTGAGCGCACAGCCGCTGCCGTATCGCGGTTTCGAGTCGGTGTTCCAGCGCAACCTCACCTTTGTCTTCACCGCACAGGATCAGTAGCGGGTCCGCGCCGTGGCGTCTGCGCAAGCCATGGCGCCGGCACCGGACGACAGGCCTTGCGTGATTCAGCGGCCGTCGCTGCGGCGGGCGTCCTCGCTGGCGGTTGGTCAAGGCCGTTCCACCTCATTGCCGCATGGAGTCGCTGTGTCGCCCGTCCGCTCGCCCCGTTTTCACGCTGTCTCGTTCACGATTGCGAGTATGTTCACTCGCTGATTGGTATCCCTTGCCCACTTTTCCTGCCCGATCCGAGCCGTCCATGAAAAAACCGCTGCGTTGGCTAGCCGCCCTGACCGCCCTGTTGTTGCCGCTGAGCGCGCTCGCGCAGCAACAAGGGCTCACCATCGATATCGTGGGCGGTAGCGCCTCGGCCACGCCGATCACGGTCGTGCCCATGCCCTACCAGGGCTCCGGAGCCGCGCCGCAGACCGACGTGTCGGCCGTGGTGGGCGCCGATCTGGACCGTTCCGGCCAGTTCCGCACCTTGCCTGCCGCGCAGATCGTCGAAAAGCCGACCCGCGGCACCGAGGTGCAGTTCCAGACCTGGCGCACCCTCAAGCAGAACTACATCGTGGTCGGCCGCGTCATGGATGCCGGCGAGGGCGCCTATCGCGTCGAATACGAACTGTTCGACGTGGCCAAGGGCGAGCGCCTGCTCGGCCTGGCCATGACCGCGCGCGCCAACGCGATGCGCGATGTCTCGCACCAGATGGCCGACGCGATCTACGAAAAGATCACCGGCGTGCGTGGCGCGTTCTGGACCCGTATCGCCTACGTGACCGCCAGCGGCAAGGGCGGCGCGATGCGTTATGCGCTGATGGTGGCCGATTCGGATGGTTACAACCCGCAGACCATCGTACGCTCGGCCGAGCCGCTGCTGTCGCCGAACTGGAGCCCGGACGGCAAGAAGCTGGCCTATGTGAGCTTCGAGCGCGGCAACTCCTCGATCTACCTGCAGGACATCGCCACCGGCGCACGCGAGCTGGTCTCCAGCTTCCGCGGCATCAACGGTGCGCCTTCGTTCTCGCCCGACGGACGCCGCCTCGCACTGGCCCTGTCGCGTAGCGGCAACCCGGAGATCTATGTGATGGACCTGGGCAGCAAGCAGCTGACCCAGCTCACCAATCACTTCGGTATCGATACCGAGCCGACCTGGGCGCCGGACGGTGGCAGCATCTATTTCACCTCGGATCGCGGCGGTCGTCCGCAGATCTACCAGGTGGCAGCCAGCGGCGGCAGCGCCAACCGCGTCACCTTCCAGGGCAACTACAACGCGACCGCCAGCGTGTCCTTCGACGGCAAGAAGATCGCCGTGGCGCAGGGCAGCGGCAACAGCTACCGCATCGCCATGATGGATCGCAGCCTGGGTTCGCCCAGCTGGAGCACGCTCTCGCCCGGCTCGCTGGACGAGTCGCCGAGCTTCGCGCCGAACGCCAGCATGGTGTTGTACGCCGCACGCGAGGGTGGCCGGGGCGTGCTGTATGCGGTATCCGCCGACGCTCGGGTTCGCCAGCGTCTGGTTCTGGCCGATGGTGACGTAAGAGAACCTGCGTGGGGGCCTTACCGAACCGCGCATTAATGTTAATATTTCGCTGCGTTAAACCACTCATTGGCCCAGAGCCTCCATAGGTATCCCATGAACAAGTCCACCCGCGTCTTGCTTGTCTCCCTGTTGTCCGTCGGCGTGCTGGCCGGTTGCTCCAAGAAGGTGAAGGAAACTCCGCCTCCGGCAACCGACACCACCGCCGGTTCCACCGCTCCGACCGGTCCGTCGACCTCTGGCCTGTACGGCCCGGGCGATCTGGATACCGATGCCTGCCTGCGCCAGCGCGTTGTCTACTTCGATCTGGATCAGGACTCCCTGAAGCCGGAATTCCAGGCCATCATGGCGTGCCACGCCAAGTACCTGCGTGACCGTCCGTCCTCGCGCATCACCCTGCAGGGCAATGCCGACGAGCGCGGCTCGCGCGAGTACAACATGGGCCTGGGCGAGCGTCGCGGCAGCGCGGTGTCGTCGGCTCTGCAGGCTGCCGGTGGTTCGGCCAGCCAGCTGACCGTGGTCAGCTACGGTGAAGAGCGTCCGGTCTGCACCGAAACCAGCGAGAGCTGCTGGTCGCAGAACCGTCGCGTCGAAATCGTGTACACGGCTCAGTAAGAAGCGATGCGCTTTCGGGTGACATCCCTGTTCGTCGCGGCGGCCCTGGTGGTCGCCGCGCCGGCACACGCGCAGCGGGCCAGTCTCGCTGACCGTGTCGCCGTGCTCGAGCAGCAGCAGGCCAACAGTCAGGCCAACAACGATCTGCTTAACCAGCTGCAGCAGGCGCGTTCGGACCTGCAGGCCCTGCGCTCGACCGTTGAACAGCTGCAACACGACAACGAACAGCTCAAGCAGCAATCCAAGGACCAATATATGGACCTGGATGGGCGTCTGAACCGGTTGGAAGGTGCGGGTGGCGCAACGCCGCCATTGCCTGCCGCGGCCGGTAGCGCCACGCCTGCGCCGGCTTCGGCCGCGCGTCCCGCAGCGGCGGCAACTTCCGAGAAGCCGCCCACTGTCCATGGCGATCCGGGCACGCTGGCGATCAGCAACGAAGAGCGCACCGCGTACAACGTTGCCTTCGATGCCCTGAAGAACGGCAAGTACGACGACGCGTCGCAGCTGTTCCTGAGTTTTCTCGAGCTGTATCCCAATGGCGTCTACACCCCCAATGCCTTGTACTGGCTGGGCGAGAGCTATTACGCCACCCGCAATTTTCAGCTGGCCGAGGCGCAGTTTCGCGATCTGGTCAGCCGCTATCCCACCCACGACAAGGCCGCTGGCGGTCTGTTGAAGCTTGGCCTGTCGCAGTACGGTGCAGGCAAGAACAACGAAGCCCAGCAGACCTTGCAGCAGGTTGCAGCGCAATACCCCGGCAGCGACGCGGCACGCGTTGCGCAGGAGCGGCTGCAGTCCATCCGTCTGGGCCAGCAACTGCGCTGAGCCCGCGCCCGCGCTTGTCGCGCAGCGCATACTTTGCCCATGAACGCCGCCGCCGTCCCCAGCGAGATCGTCCAATCGCCCCTGCCGCGATTGAAGATCACCGAGATCTTCCTGTCCCTGCAGGGTGAGGCCGAGGCCGCCGGCTGGCCGACCGTGTTTGTGCGACTGACCGGTTGCCCGCTGCGTTGCCAGTATTGCGATACCGCCTACGCCTTCCACGGCGGGCAATGGCACGACATCGACGCCATCGTGGCCGACGTCGCCCGCCATGGCGTTCGCCATGTCTGCGTGACCGGCGGCGAACCGTTGGCGCAGAAGCGCTGCCTGGTGTTGCTGCAGAAGCTGTGCGATGCCGGCTTCGATGTCTCGCTGGAAACCTCCGGCGCCCTGGACGTCTCCGAGGTCGATCCGCGCGTATCGCGGATCGTGGACATCAAGACCCCTGCCTCGGGCGAGCAACACCGCAACCGCTGGGACAATCTGCCGCTGCTGACCGCGCGCGACCAGATCAAGTTCGTGATCTGCAACCGTGCCGACTACGACTGGTCGCGCGAGATCGTTGCTGCGCATGCGCTGGATCGCCGCTGCACGGTATGGTTTTCGCCCAGCAAGAGCGAAGTGGCGCCGCGGGAGCTGGCCGACTGGATCGTGGCCGATCGCCTGCCGGTGCGCTTCCAGATGCAGCTGCACAAGATCCTCTGGAACGACGAGCCGGGCCGCTGAGCTCTGTAGCTGCCGCCATAAGGATTGGCTCGCTCGCCGATGTCGCATTGCAGGCATCGCCGCGGCGTCGGGAAGATTGCTGACGGCCTGCGTCCGCTTGCAGGCGCCAATGCACGATCGGCGCTCGGGCGCGCATCGACGATGCGATCATGGCCGATGCCGGGGCGGCTGCGCGCGCAGGGCGGTCTGCCAGGCAGTGCTGACGGTGAATTCGCTTTCGGGGGTATCTGGGGCGCGAATGAAGGGAGCGCAAGCGAGGCTGGGATTGCCTCCGGGTCTTCGCTGTAGATGGTGGGCCGTGATGGATTCGAACCATCGACCAAAAGATTAAAAGTCTTCTGCTCTACCGACTGAGCTAACGGCCCACTGCCCGACTGCGCGTCGGGGTGCGCATTCTACCCTACACGGGCGTCAAGACGAAATCGCGTAATGGGTGGGATCTGCAACGCCGGCATCGGCGAAGCCGGCGGCGCGCAGGCGGCAGGCGTCGCAATGACCACAGGCGCGCCCGTCGGCATCGGCGCGGTAGCAGGAGACAGTGAGCCCGAAGTCCACGCCCAGGCGCAGGCCCTCACGCACGATATCGGCCTTGCTGAGGAACTGCAGCGGTGCATGCACGCGCATTCCGGCGCCTTCCACACCAGCCTTGGTGGCCAGGTTGGCCAGCACTTCGAAGGCACGCACGAATTCCGGCCGGCAGTCCGGGTAGCCGGAGTAATCCACCGCGTTGACGCCGCAGAACAGATCATTGGCGCCCACCACCTCGGCCCAGCCGAGCGCCAGCGACAGCATGATGGTGTTGCGTGCAGGCACGTAGGTGACCGGAATGCCAGCGCCGCCCGCCTCGGGCACCTCGATGTCGTCGGTGAGCGCCGAGCCTCCAATGCTGCGCAGGTCCACGTCGACCACCTTGTGCGCCATCACCTTCTGCGCTGCTGCCACGCGTGCTGCGGCGTCCAGCTCGGAGGTGTGGCGCTGACCGTAGCGCACGCTCAACGCGTACACGGCAAAGCCCTGCTCCTGGGCGAGCGCGATGACGGCGGCCGAATCCATGCCGCCAGACAACAGAACCACAGCTTTCTTCATGACCCATCAGCGATGACAACGGAAGGCGCAAGGCTAACAGGGTCGGCAGGATGCGGCGACAGCGTCGCTGGCGGTGACTGCGAGCTGCCGTGGCAGGTCTGGCGGCGGTCTCCGCGGCGCGTGGACCTGTAGCACGGCACCGGCCAGGTCGAGCCATCCCGGACCGCGCGATCACGTGAGGTGAGTGGGGCGGCGGAGCAGCGGCACGATGACGTGGTCCACGGGCAGGCGGGATTGACGCGCAGGGTGCATCGATCGCTGCGCTGTGGCAGCAGCGTGGGGCGCCGCGAATCGCCTCCGGGACGCTGGAATACAGAAGCCGATAAAAGTATGCCCAGTTCGCGACGGCCGTATATCGAGAAGTGCATGGATCGTCCCGATTCAGCGATGATCATGCGTTCACGGCACTGCACTTAGAGTGGCTAACCAAAGCCGACGCGCCGTCGTCATGCTGCCGACCATGTGACGCAGCGCCAGTGCCGGGCAGCGCATGCAGTTGCGCATGTCGGCAAGCGATGCAGGGCGGTGGCGGTCTGGTTCTGTCTGCCGTTCCTCCATCAATGCGTTTCAACTTCAGGACCGTGTCGTCAATGGCCGTGCATCAGGAAGACGCCGCGAGGTCGCGTATCTACGAGGCCTTGCTCCAGGCAACACCGGATCTGTTGTATGTGTTCGATACCGGGCACCGGTTCGTCTACGCCAATCAGGCCCTGCTGACCATGTGGGGCATGCGCTGGGAAGATGCGTCCGGCAAGACGTGTCTGGAGCTGGGTTACGAGCCCTGGCATGCGGCCATGCACGACGAGGAGATCGAGCGGGTGATCGCCACCGGTCAGCCGATCCGCGGCGAAGTCCCGTTTCCGCATTCGGTCAAGGGGCTGCGCATCTACGACTACATCTTCACTCCGGTATTCGGGCCGGACGGCAAGGTGGAGGCGATCGCCGGCGCCACCCGCGACATCACCGAACACACCCAGCACGCGCAACATCTGCAGCTGCTGATCAACGAACTCAACCATCGGGTCAAGAATTCGCTGGTGATGGTGCAGTCGCTGGCGCGGCAGTCGTTGGCCAACGCCGCCGACCTGGCCGATGCGCAGGAAAAGATCGAGACGCGGCTGCTGGCGCTGTCGCGCGCGCACGACACGCTGACGCGGGAAAACTGGGTCAGTGCCGACATCCTGGAGCTGGCACGCGATGCGGCTGGCCTGTACGACTTGCGCGACAGTGCGCGCTTCACGCTGCAGGGCGCGTCCTGCCGGCTGGATCCGCGCCGCGCGCTGGCATTGTCGATGGCACTGCACGAATTGTGTACCAACGCGCTCAAGCACGGCGCATTGTCGTCGGCCCAGGGCTGCGTGGAGATCGTCTGGGAACTGCATGACCGCGATGGCCAGCGCGCGCTGGAACTGGTGTGGCAGGAATCCGGCGGGCCGCCGGTGCATCCGCCCGCACGCAAGGGCTTCGGGGCGCGCCTGCTGGAGCGCGGCCTGGCCCACGATCTCAAGGGCGAAGTGAAGCTGTCGTTCGAGCCGCGCGGGGTGCGCTACACGGTGTTCATCCCGTTGCCGGCCGCGTCCGAGGAGCGGGCGCCATGAGCCTGCGCGTACTCCTGGTCGAGGACGAATCGCTGGTGGCGATGCTGCTGGAGGATTGCCTGGCCGAGCTGGGATATCAGGTGGTCGCGACGGTGGGCGATGTCGAGACTGCGCTGGAAGCGGTTCATCGCGGCGGCATCGATCTGGCCGTGCTGGACGTCAACTTGGGCGGCACATTGTCGTTTCCGGTCGCCGAGGCACTGGACGCGCGCAACGTGCCCTATCTGTTCGTCACCGGCTACGCGCAAAGCGGTATCCCGGAGCGCTATCGCCATCGCCATGGCCTGCAGAAGCCGTTCCAGTTCCGCGACCTGCAGGCGGCGCTGCTGTTGCTCGGTGGCGCGAAGGCCGTCTGACGACGACCCGGCCGCGGATCAGCCTTCCAGCGCGGCAAGCACGTCGGCATGCAGTTGCTCGGCGCCGGCTTCGCTATTGAAGCGCGCGAAGACCTCTTCGCCGGAGAGCAGGCCAATACGTACCGAGTGGCAGTAGGAGCCGAAGCTTTCGCCGGCATTGAACGGGTCGTTGACCACGGAGATGTGATTGAGCCGTACCCGCGTGGTGCCGAACTTGATGAACATCTGCGCTCTCCTGTTGGAACGCCGAGTGTCCCACGTTGCCGTGCGGGGCAGAAGCATGCGCGACAGCGCTACCGGACCCGAGGTGCGTTGCTGCCTGGGTGTCCGGACAAGACCTGGAAGGGGAGGTGCCGCGCACGCGGTCCGTTGCCTGCCCCCAGCACGTACACTGCCGTCCCCGCCAGTGAGCCCGCCCGATGTCCGATCCCATCCGCCTGGATAAATGCGTTGCCGCGCTGTTCGCCTGCTCGCGCGGGCAGGCGCAGCAGTACATCGAAGGCGGTTGGGTCAGCGTCGACGGTGTGGTCGTGGAAGAGCCGCAGGCGCTGGCGAGCGCTGCACAGGTGAGCCTGGCAGCGGAGGCGGTGCTGGCGCCCGCCGAGCCCGTCACCTTGTTGCTGCACAAACCGGCGGGGCTGCCTGCCGTCGCTGCGGTGGCACTGGCCACGGCGGCCTCCCGGAGCGAGCTGGACCTGCTGCCGCTGCGCGTGCTGAAGCGCCACTTCCTGCGCCTCAATGCGCCGCTGCCACTGGAGGACGCGGCCAGTGGTCTGCTGGTGTTGAGTCAGGACGGGCGCGTATTGCGCAGGCTGACCGAGGATGCGGATTCGATCGAGCAGGAATACGTGGTGGACGTGCGTGGGGAGCTGCGCCCCTATGGCATGGCGCGGCTGACGCAGGGCCTGACGTACCAAGAGCGTCGCCTGCCGCCCTGCAAGGTGAGCTGGCAAAGCGAGCAGCGGCTGAGGTTCGCAATCAAGCAGGTGCAACCCGGGCAGTTGCGCCATATGTGCAGCGAGGTCGGCCTGGAGGTGGTGGGAATCCGTCGGCTGCGGGTCGGCCGCGTATCGCTGGGCAAACTCGCCCCCGGCCACTGGCGTTACCTTCCGGCGGGCGAGCGCTTCTGAGCTGCCCTGCTGTGGGCACCACCCTGCCACTCCGCCGTGCCGACTCGACCGGCGCAAAGGCTCTCCGCTGCGAACAGGACCTCGTTGGGACCGATCACCGCACCAGGGTCAGGGCGGTTGCGCGGTGGGTCTTCAGGCGGTCGACCCAGGCAGCCAGGAAGGCCATGCACGCCTGTCGCCCAACGCCCGTGTCGTCGCCCTCCGGCGACGTCGCTCGCCGCGCGTTGCCGATGCCGGCGAACTCACTTCTTGTTGCGCCTCTTCTTGGCGCGCGTCACCAGCCAGAACACCACGCCGATGATGCCGATGACCAAGATGACGAACGCTGGTGACAGAAACGAATTGTCGCCCATGGGATTCTCCTGAAATTCTGCAACGATGCGCTGCACTGTCAGTCAGCCTAGCGATCGCGTTGATTGACAGCGTGAAATGCGATGCACCCGGATGCATCCGATCGATCGGTAAGTGGTGCGTTCGATCCAGTCGCGCTCGGGCGGCTGCAGTGCATGCGCCGCCGATCGCGGCAATCGACGGTCAGCGATTCCAGGTGAGAAGTGGGGTTTGGTCCCGGTCTCGTCGATTGCGTTGGCATCCTCGCCGCGCCCTGGCGGTACTTTCCGCCAAGCTCCCAGAGCGCGTCTAATGCGTCTGACGACGCGGTCGCGTCAGGTGACCGAACTCGACAAGGTACGGCGCTTGGCCATCACGCTGCGGATGGCGGTAAGCAGCTGCTCGGGCGTATAGGGCTTTTCCAGAAACGCCACGCCGTCAGGCAGGATTTCTTCCACGTATTCGACGGCGAGCCCGGAGGTCAGCAAGACGGGCAGGTTGTAAGGCGCATGCGCGGCCTTGATTGCCAGGTCGACGCCGGTGAGGCCGCCGGGGAAATGGATATCGGAGAACAGCACATCGACGCGGGGATCGCTTTCGATCAGTGCCAGGGCTTCCTCGACCGATCCCGCGCTACGGCAGGTGAAACCATAACTTTCCAGGACAAGGCAGCTGAGTTGTCGTGTGCCGTCGCCGTCTTCGACGACGAAAACAATCGGCCGGTCCTTGTTCTGTGACATGAGCACGTCTCGCGGGGCAAGCCTCATTCTCAGCGATGCAATGGTGAATCCTTCGTCAACGCAGACGCAGCCGTATGGTTACCAACCGAACGGGCCAGGCCCGTAGCCTGGAACGTAGCGTGGTCCAAAGACCGGGCCTTCGCCCCGCCCGACGCTGATGCTGACGCCGATCTGACGCGGCTTGCCGTCGTCGCCGTAATAGGTCTTGCAGGAATTCAGATTGGCGGCCTGCCAGTTGCTGTTGCCGCCGCGACTGGAGTAACCGATGCCGGTCTCGACCGCGCCATGCAGCTGGCCCTGGCATTGCTCGGCGCGCTCGGCCGCGATCGATGCGGCGCTGGGTCGCGCCAGCGCGGGCCGGGAGCCGCTTTTGTCGCCGTAGAAGGTGCCGGGCGGGTCGGTGCTGTACTCCGGGTCGGAGCGGTACTGCACCGGTGCCTGTGGAATGCTCAGGTCCAGCGCACGCGCGGATGCCGGCTGGGCACTGCCGTCGCCGCTCTGGGCGAACGCGCCACCGGCGGCAAACAGCGTGGCCAGGAGAAGCAGGCTGCATTTCATCGGTTCGACTCTACTCAAGGCACTGGCAGCGCGTGCCAGCTCACTGCGTGAAACTAACAACGGCAGATTGAATGCCCGCTGTCGATTCAGGGGAATGTCGGGCAGGCGCGTGGCCCATGCCGGCGTTCGCCGTTGCGTCACCCCTGCTCGCGGATGATTTCGATCAACTGCGCGCCGTAGCGGGCCAGTTTCCCACCGCCGATACCGCCCACGCGCGACAGCGCGTCGATGCTGGTCGGTCGTTGTTCGGCGATGTTGCGCAAGGTGCTGTCGTGGAAGATGACGAAGGCCGGGACATTCTGTTCCTTGGCCAGTTCCGCACGCAGCCCGCGCAAGGCGTTGAACAGCACCAGATCCTGCGGCTGTACGGGCAGGCCGGTGCGTTGGGCGCCGCGGTCGCGGTCGCGACCGGCCGCCGGATTCTCTCGCCGCATCATCACCTGACGCTCGCCCTTGAGCACCTGGCGGCTGGCATCGGTCAGGCGCAGGCCGCCGTGGCCTTCGCTGTCGACCTCCAGCAGGCTGGCGGCGACCAATTGGCGGAACACGCTGCGCCAGGTGCGTTCGTCCAGATCGCGGCCGATGCCATAGGTGCTCAGCTGGTCGTGGCCCAACTGCCTGATGCGCTCGTTCGCGCCGCCGCGCAGGATGTCGATCAAATGGCCCACGCCAAAGCGCTGGCCGCTGCGATACACGCAGCTGAGCGCCTTCTGCGCCGCCACCGTGGCGTCCCAGGCGGCCGCCGGGGTCAGGCAGTTGTCGCAGTTGCCGCAGGGCTTGGGATAGGTCTCGCCGAAGCCGGCCAGCAGCACCTGGCGGCGGCATTGCATGGATTCGCAATAGCCGAGCAGGTGGTCGAGCTTGGCGCGCTCCAGGCGCTTGCGCTCCTCGGCCGCTTCGCCCTGCTCGATCATCTGCTTGAGCAACACCACATCGCCCAGGCCGTAGCAGAGCCAGGCCTCGGCGGCCTCGCCATCGCGGCCGGCGCGGCCGGTTTCCTGGTAGTAGCCCTCCAGCGATTTGGGCAGGTCCACATGCGCCACGAAGCGCACGTCGGGCTTGTCGATGCCCATGCCGAAAGCGATGGTCGCGGCCATGATGATGCCGTCCTCGCGCAGGAAGCGGCGCTGGTTTTCGGCGCGCACTTCCGCCGGCAGGCCGGCGTGGTAGGGCAGGGCATTGAAGCCTTGCGCGCACAGTTGCTGGGCGGTTTCTTCCACCTTGCGCCGCGACATCGCATAGACGATGCCGGCGCAGCCGCGATGGCGGCCCAGGAACTCCTGCAGCTGCTTGCGCGCGTTGTCCTTCTGCACCACGGTGTAGCGGATGTTGGGACGGTCGAAGGAGCTGACGAAATGGCGCGCGTCCGCCAGATCCAGGCGCTCGGCGATCTCGCGTTGGGTCGGTGGGTCGGCGGTGGCGGTCAGCGCCATGCGCGGGATATGCGGCCAGCGCTCGTGCAGGACGGTGAGCTGGCGGTATTCGGGGCGGAAATCGTGGCCCCATTGCGAGACGCAATGCGCCTCGTCGATGGCGAACAGCGCGATGCGGCTGCGCTCCAGCAACGACAGGAAGCGCTGGGTCAGCAGCCGTTCCGGCGCGACGTAGAGCAGATCCAGATCGCCCGAGAGCAGGGCGCGCTCCACCCGCTGCGCGGCTTCCGCGTCCAGGGTGGAATTGAGGAATTCGGCGCGCACGCCGAGCTGGCGCAGCGCTTCGACCTGGTCCTGCATCAGCGCGATCAGCGGCGAAACCACGATGCCGATGCCGTCGCGCAGCAGCGCTGGCACCTGGTAGCACAGCGACTTGCCGCCGCCGGTGGGCATGAGCACCAGCGCGTCGTTGCCGGCGGCGACGTGTTCGACGATGGCCTGCTGAGGACCACGGAAGGCGTCGTAACCGAAGACGCGGCTGAGCAGTTCGTGGGCGGGGGAAGACATCGGCCTAGGATACCGCGCGGGTCAAGCCCTGGTTGGTGTGATACTGGGCCGTATTGCGCGAAGCGGCATCAGGAATTGTCGTGATGCGGCTACCGGGATGGCCGGCAGTGTGTGAAGTCTTGTGCCGAGCAAGCGCAATGAGGCTTCGCCCCATACCCTCACCCTACGCCTCTCCCGATGGGATAGGGGCTCAATCTCCGGCAATCGATGCGGGGGTGTGGCAAAAGACTGCTGCGTTCTGCAGGGCCCGTACCCCATGCGCTCCATCGTCGTGAACCTAATTACCAATAGCCCCCTGAGTCAGGGGGCGCGCCGAAGGCGCGGGGTGTGGAGATGCGTAGCGGGGCCCAACGTTTGCAACGCAAATGTTGGGGGACATGTCCGCGAAGCGGAGATGGCTGAGCCCCCTGAGTCAGGGGGCGCGCCGAAGGCGCGGGGTGTGGCAGGCAATTGAGCAGGGGCCCAAGGTTTCGCAACTGCGAAACCTTGGGCAAACCCGAAGGGGCGAAGCCCGAGGGTTTACTGCAGCAGCGAACGCAGCATCCAGGCGTACTTTTCGTGGGTCTGCAGGCGCTGGGTCAGCAGGTCCACGGTCGGATCGTCGCCGGCGTCGTCGGCGGTGCCCAGCACCTTGCGTGCGGTGCGGCAGACCGCTTCGTTGCCACTGACCAGCTGGCGCACCATTTCGCGCCAGTCGGCGCTGTCGCTCAGGCCCGGTTCTTCCGGGATCGAGGTCAGCGCGACGAATTCCCGGTACGAGCCCGGTGCGTTGTAGCCCAGGGCGCGGATGCGCTCGGCCACTTCGTCCAGCGCGGCCCACTGCTCGGTGTACTGGGTTTCGAACATGGTGTGCAGCGAGTTGAACATCGACCCGGTGACGTTCCAGTGGAAGTTATGGGTCTTCAGATACAGGGTGAAGGCGTCAGCCATGTAGCGTGCCAGACCATCGGAGATCTGCTTGCGATCGGCATCCTTGATCCCGATATCGATATGCGGCGCGGAGGCGGCAGCGACCGGCAGGGCGTCATTGACGACGACGGGCTTGTTGGCGTTCTTTTTCTTGGACATGGGATGGTCCTTACCGAGGGAGTGATGTCTGATGGAACGGATATGGCGTCACAATGGATAGGCTAAAGGATTAAACGTCATTCAATCTTTCACATTCTTGGATCAATGAGCGCTATCGACACCGATCTTGCCAATGCCTTGCGCGAGCGCCGCCGCGCTGTCGATGGCGCGATGAGCCGCGACCGCGGCCGCTTGCTGGGCCTGTGGTCGCGCTGGCAGGGCAGGCCGGGTAATGTGCAGGCGCGCGAGGCGTTCGAGCAAGCATTGGCGGCATCGCTGGCGCAGCGCCAGGCACGTGCCGAGCAGCAGCCGGCCATCACCCTGGACGAGCAGCTGCCCATCGCACGCGAGGCCGAGCGCATCGTCGCACTGATCCGCGAGCACAAGGTCGTGGTGATTGCCGGCGAGACCGGCTCGGGCAAGACCACCCAGCTGCCCAAGCTGTGCCTGGCCGCCGGGCGCGGGGCCGCGGGCATGATCGGCTGCACCCAGCCACGGCGGATCGCCGCGCGCGCGGTGGCCGCACGCGTGGCCGACGAGCTGAAGACGCCGCTGGGCACCACGGTCGGCTTTCAGGTGCGCTTCACCGACCGGGTAAGCGAACAATCGCGCATCAAGTTCATGACCGACGGCATCCTGCTGGCCGAGATCGCCAGCGACCGTTGGCTGTCGGCGTACGACACCATCATCGTGGACGAGGCGCACGAGCGCAGCCTCAACATCGATTTCCTGCTCGGCTACCTCAAGCAGCTGCTGAAGAAGCGGCCCGATCTCAAGTTGATCGTCACCTCGGCCACCATCGATACCGAACGCTTCGCGCAGCATTTCGATAACGCGCCGGTGATCAGCGTGGAGGGCCGCACCTTTCCGGTGGAGGTGCGCTATCGGCCGCTGGAGGGCGAGGCGGCCGGGGATGAGGCCGAGAGCGGTCGCGATGGCGAGCGCACCGTCAACGACGCCATCGTGGCGGCGGTCGACGAGATCACCCGCATCGATCCGCGTGGCGACGTCTTGATGTTCCTGCCGGGCGAACGCGAGATCCGCGATGCGCACCATGCGTTGGAGCGCCGCAAGTACCGCGATACCGAGGTGATGCCGCTGTATGCACGGCTGTCGGCGGCCGACCAGGACAGGGTATTCAATCCTGGCCCGCGTCGCCGCCTGGTGCTGGCCACCAACGTGGCCGAGACCTCGTTGACGGTGCCGCGCATCCGCTATGTGGTGGACCCGGGCTTTGCGCGGGTCAAGCGCTACAGCCCGCGGCAGAAGCTGGACCGCCTGCACATCGAGCCGATCTCGCAGGCCAGCGCCAACCAGCGCATGGGCCGTTGCGGCCGCATCGCCGAAGGCATTTGCTACCGGCTGTATGCGGAAGCGGACTTTGCCGCGCGCCCGGCCTTCACCGATCCGGAAATCCGGCGCTCTTCGTTGTCGGGCGTGATCCTGCGCATGCTGCAGCTGGGGCTGGGGCGGATCGAAGAGTTTCCGTTCCTGGAGGCCCCGGACGAGCGTGCGGTGGCAGACGGCTGGCAGCAATTGCTGGAGCTGGGTGCGATCGATGCGCAGCGGCGTCTGACCGCCATCGGCCGGCAGATGGCGCGCCTGCCGGTGGACGTCAAGCTGGCGCGCATGCTGGTGGCCGCGCAGCAGCATGGCTGCCTGCGCGAGATGATCGTCATCGCTGCGTTCCTGGGCATCCAGGATCCGCGTGAGCGCCCACCCGAGGCGCGCGAGGCCGCCGACAACGCACATGCGCTGTTCGCCGATGCGCGCTCGGAATTCGTCGGCATCCTGCGCCTGTGGGAGGCCTACCGGCAGGTGCATGAAGACCTCACCCAGTCCAAGTTACGCGACTGGTGCGGCCGGCATTTCCTGGGTTTCCTGCGCATGCGTGAATGGCGCGAGCTGCACCGGCAGCTGCGGCTGCTGTGCGAGGAGCTGGGCTGGAGCGAGGAGCCGGCCACGGCCATCCTGGCGCCGCTGCTGGCCGGTGCCAGCGCGCCGACGCGCGCCGATGAACACCGCGCCAATCGGCCCACGCGCGGGCAACTGCACCGCGCCGCGCGGCTGGCGCGCGAAGGCAAGGCCGATCCGGGCGCGGTACCGGTGCAGTCCGCGGTGGCGGCGCCGCACCGGCAGGGGGATGCCAGCGAAGCCTCGTCACGCATCAGCGAACGCGAACGCGCTGCCGCGTATCAGGCCCTGCATCGCGCGCTGCTGGCCGGTCTGCCGACGCAGATCGGCCATCGCACGGAGAAAGGCGATTTTCTGGCGGCACGCCAGCGTCGCTTCGTGCCATTCCCCGGGTCGGCGCTGGCACGCAAGCCGCCGCCGTGGATCCTGGCCGCCACGCTGCTGGACACGCAAAAAGTCTGGGGCATGACCAACGCGGCGATCGAGCCTGACTGGGCCATCGCCGAATTGGGGCATCTGCTGGCGCGCAAGCACTTCGATGCGCACTGGTCGCGGGCGCAGGGGCAGGTGGTGGCGTCCGAGCAGATCAGTCTGTTCGGTCTGGTGCTGGCGCCCAAGAAACCGGTGCACTTCGGCAAGATCGACCCGGCGGCCGCGCACGATCTGTTCGTCCGCCAGGGCCTGGTGACCGGCGAGATCAACACGCGCGCGGCATTCGTCGCCGACAACCTGCGCGTGCTGGAGCAGGCGCGCGAGGAAGAAGCCAAGCTGCGCCGCGCCGGCATCGTGGCCGACGAGGATTGGCAGGCGCGCTGGTATCTGGACCGGATTCCGGCCGAGCTGCATTCGGCCAGCGGGCTGGATGCGTGGTGGAAGACCCTGCCGCCGGACAAGTGCCGTGCCCTGCACTGGAGCTTGAACGACCTGTTGCCTGGCGAAGGCAGCGAGGCCGATCGTTTCCCGAAGTACTTCCCGCTCGGCGATGCGCGGCTACCGCTGCACTACCGTTTCGAGCCCGGCGCCGCCGACGATGGCGTGACGCTGGAGGTGCCGCTGCATTTGCTCAACGCACTGGATCCGGCGCGGTTGTCGTGGCTGGCGCCGGGCTTCGTGGCCGACAAGGCGTCGGCGCTGATCCGCAGCCTGCCCAAGGCGCAACGGCGCAATTTCGTGCCGGCGCCGGATTTCGGCCGCGCGTTCTACGAGGCCTACAGCCTGCCATCTGCGGACGATCTCCGTGGCGAGCTGGCCCGCTTTCTGTCCAAGGCCACCGGTGTGCAGGTGGCGGCATTGGATTTCGATGAACACGCGCTGGATTCGCATCTGTCGATGAACCTGCGGCTGCGCGATGACAACGGCAAGGTGCTGGCCGAATCGCGCGATCTGGACGCACTGCGCGCGCGCTTCGGCGAACGTGCCGGGCAGGCATTCGCAGCGCGCGCCGGGCGCGCGCTGGCCGCCGAAGACTTGCGCGAGTTCCCGGCTGCGCCGATTCCCGAACAGGTGGCCGGCGAAGCCGGTGTGCCGGCGTATCCGGCCCTGGTGGAACAAGGCGAGGCGGCAGCACTACGTATCTTTGCCGACCGCAACGAGGCGGTGCAGGCGCATCCGCGAGGCGTGCGGCGGCTGCTGGAAATCGCCCTGACCGACAAGATCAAGCAGGCACGCAAGCAGTTGCCGGTGTCGCCCAAGACCGGCCTGCTGTATGCGGCGATCGAATCGCAGGAACGCCTGCGCGGCGATCTGGTCGATGCTGCGCTCAATGCGTTGCTGGCCGACGGCCTGGGCGCGATCCGCGATCCAGGCGCCTTTGCACAGCGCCGCGACGATGCGAGCAAGCGCCTGTTCGGTGAAGCGATGCAACGGCTGAAACTGGCCGAAAGCATCCTGGGTGCGGTAGCCGAACTCAAGCCGCTGCTGGAGGCGCCGTTGATGGGCTGGGCGCGCGGCAACCTGGACGATATGGAGCAGCAGTTGCGCGGCCTGGTGCATGCCGGCTTCCTGCGGCAGACGCCTGCCGAAGCGCTGGCCAACTATCCGCGCTATCTCAAGGCGATGATCCTGCGCACCGAGCGTGCCAAGCGCGATCCGGCACGCGACCAGGCACGCATGCTCGAACTCAAGCCGTTCGTGGACGCGCTGGACGAGGCGGCCGCACACGGGTTGCAGCTGCGCGCCGACTGGCAGGCGCTGCGCTGGGATCTGGAAGAGCTGCGGGTGTCGGTATTCGCGCAGGAGCTGGGTGCCAGATCCGGCGTCTCGGCAAAGAAACTGGCCCAGCGGGTTGCCGCGTTGCGCGGCTGACGGCGCGAACCGTCAGCACCACACGGCCTGCAGCGCTGCGCAGGCACGTGGGCATCGGCCACCCTGACGGGCGGCGCGATGCGGTCGCCGCGGGCGTGGATCAGAACTTCAGATGCAAGGTGGCCATGTACCGCCGCCCACTCTTGTAGCGGCCGGCCAGGTGGTCCTTGTCGCCGAGGTACTGCAGATACTCTTCATCCAGCAGGTTCTGCGCATCCAGCTGCAGCGACCAGTTCGGGCTGAACGCATAGCCGATGCTGGCACCGAGTTCGGCATAGTCGTCCACACTGGCCGGGGCCGCGCCGGCCACGTAGCCGCCGGCCAGATAGCTGTCGCGCCAGTTGTAGGTCAGCCGTGCATTGAGCGGCCCCTTTTCGTAGTACGGGCTGACCGCTACGCTGTTGCGCGACTGGTAGGGCAGGGCATTGCCGGTGTTGTTCTCGCCGTTGGCGTAGGTGTAGTTGGCGGTCAGGCCGAAGCCGCTGTCGCCGAAGGGTTGCTGGAACGACAGGTTGAAGCCCTTGACCTTGCCCGTGCCGGCGTTGCGCGGCCGCTGGATGCTGTAGTCGCAATAGCCGTCGGCAGTGCAGCCATTGCTGCCCACCAACTGCGCCCAGCTTTGCGGCGCAGTATCGCGCAGTGCGTTGTACTGGCGCTCCACGCTGGCGCTGGTGTCGATGTAGTTGTCGATCTTCTTGTAGAACACCGACCAGGCCACCACCGACTGCTGCGCGAAGTAGTACTCGGCCGATAGATTGAAGTTCCATGATTCGTATGGCGACAGCTCCGCATTGCCGCCGCTGCCGGTCAAGGTGGTGTCGTTGAGGAAGGTGTTGTTGACCATCTGGTTGTACGGTGCCCAGGCGATCACCTTGGCCGCGGCGAAGCGAAATACCCAATCGGCGCTGGTGTCGTAGGCCAGGGTGAGCGAGGGCAGCAGGAAATCTTCCTTGCGGGTGCGGGTCTGCCACAGGCTGTCGGCGTTGGCCAGCGAGGGCGTGCCGCTGTAGACGAAGCCGCTGCCTTCGGTCTTGGAATCGACATAGCGCACGCCGAGGTTGCCGCGCAGGCCGCCACCGGAAAAATTCAACTGCGCGTAGGCGGCGTTGTTGGTCTGCTGCAGCGCCCAGGTGTTGTTGAGATAGCTGGCCGGATCGGGCGCGGCATAGTTCACCGGGCTATTGCGGATCCAGTTCAGCACATTGTTGCGGCCTGCCTGTACATGCCGGCCGTGGTCGGGATGGAAGCCGTCCAGATCGGTGAGGCCGATGGTGCCCACGTCCGCCAGCGTGCCAGGTGTCACACCGCCGTAGACGTTGAGTTCGAAGCGTTCGTCGTGCTTGCCGTGGCGTACGCCCAGCAGCAGTTGATTGAACACGCTGTCGAACTGCAGGTTCAGATCCAGCTGGCCATAGCTGTCCTTGCTTTCGGTGGAGAAGATGCCGTTGTTGCCGAACCAGCCGCCGGCCGAGCCCCAGTTGGCCGGATCGCGTGCGCCGGCCGGGTCGTCGAAGCGGATGCCGCGGCGCGTGTCCCAGCTGAAGCCGCCGTTGTAGAACGGTTCGATGAAATATTGCGACAGGTCCTCGTTCTCGGACTTGCTTTGGCCGATCTGTCCAGTCAGGCCCCAGCCCTCGCCGCGAAACGCGCCGCGCAGATCCAGCCCCCGGGTGGTGACTTCCGATTCGCGCACATTGTTGTCGTAGATCACCGTGCCGCCGAGCGGATCGGCGTTGGCGCGCGAATGGCCACTGGTCACCACACCGTTACGCACATCGCCCAGCCGGTCCACTGCAGCAACAGTGCCGGGATTCCAGGTCAGGAAGCTGTACATCGACTGGTTGTAGTTGTCGAAACTCTCCTTGATGTACAAGCCGCTGAGATTGAACTCCAGCGCCTCGCTGGGCTTGAGCTGCAGGTTGACCACGGCGCTGTCGCGCTCGCGGTCCTGCTGGAACCAGGCCGCATTGATCGAATTGGGCACATCGGCATCGGGCGGCACGGTGCCTGCGGCATTGGCGAAACTGCTGGCCGGCGCATAGCCGAACACTTCCATGCCGCGCCGGTCCACGCGCTCTTCGTAATGCTGCGCCGACACTGCGATGCCGAAGGTCTGGGCGCTGTTCTTCCAGCTATAGAGCAGTGCCGCGTTCGGCTTGCCCTGGCTGGCCTGCTCGCTGTAGCTGTAACCGATCGAGGCGGCCACCTCGTTGACCTCCAGATCCAGCGGCTGGCGGGTATGCATCAACACGGTGCCGCCCAGGCTGCCTTCGATCAGCCGCGCTTCGGAGGATTTGAGGATTTCCGCACGGCCCAGGATCTGCGGCGCCAGCAAGGTGTAGTCGAACCCGCGGCTGGGTTGTTCGCCATACAGCCAGATCGCCTGCGCCACCGGGTGGCCGTCCAGGAACGACAGGTTCAGGCTGGGATCGGTGCCATCGATGCTGACCCGCTCGCCCTGGCCGAAGCGCCGGTCCAGGGTGACGCCGGGAATCTGCGACAACGCTTCGGCCACGTTGGTGCTGGGGAACTTGCCGATGTCCTCGGCGGTGATCGCCTCGGAGATGCCTGCGTTGTTACGTTTGGTGTCCAGCGATTTTTCCAGGCTGGCGCGGATGCCGACCACCTGGACGGCGTCCAGCTCGGTGGCTTGCGTGCCGGCAGTGTCCTGGGCCTGAACGGGCAATGCCAACGACAACGCAATCGCACTGGACAGCAGGGTGGTGCTGTATCTCATGATGTCTCTCCTCATCACGAACAGGGATGGACGGCGGGCCGCTGCTCGCCGGCTGCGGGGTCTTGCGCTTGCATGTAGCCGCGCGCTGGGGAAACGCGCGGTGGATCGCTTACGACACGTCAGCGTGGTGCTGCAGATACCAGTTGGCCGCGCCGAGTACGCCAAGTTGCCCGTGCTCGACCAATTTGACCGGGATGCGTTCGAGCACCTCGCGCATACCGCCCTTGTCCAGCAGGCGCGCGCGAAACGTGCTGGCCGCCAGGAACGTGCCGATGCTCGGCAGGATGCCGCCGGCCAGATAGATGCCGCCGGCCGCGCCGTAGGCCAGTGCCATATCGCCCACGGCATGGCCGAGCAGGGCGCAGAACACCTGCAGGGTGTCGTGCGCCAGCGCATCGCCTTCGTGCAGGGCGGCATGGGTGATCGCTGCAGGCAGCGCATGCCGTGGGGTCGCGCCATGCAGTTCGCAGACGGCGGTGTACAGCCTGAGCAGGCCCGGGCCGGACAGCACGTGTTCGAGCGGCAGATAGTGCCGGTCGCGTAGCAGCAGGCGCAGCAACTGCGCTTCGTACGCATGCGTGCTGGCCAGCGCGACCTGGCCGGCCTCGGTGGCCAGCACGATCGGGCGTGGCCTGGCATCGATCCACACGGCTGCCCCCAGCCCGGTGCCCGGCCCGACTACGAGGATCGGGCCGGCGGCGCGCGCATGCCGGGGTGTGGGCCCGCTCAGTTGCAGCACCGCACGCGCCTCCATCTGCGGGGCGGCATAGGCGACCGCTTCGAAATCGTTGACCAGATGCACGCTGCGCAGCGCGAGCGCGCTACGCAGCTGCCTGGGCGAAATGCGCCATGGCAGGTTGTTGCTGATGAAGGTGTCCGCGTCCAGGGCAACGCCTGCGCTGGCGATCACGATCGCATCGACACGGCTCACCTGCGCCAGGAAGTCGGCCAGGATGGCCTCGAGGCTGGTGAATTCGGCGCAGCGATAGGTGCGGTAGTGCAGGAGTTCGATCGCCGCCGCATCCGCCTGCGCCACATGGCCGAGACGGACGTGCGTGCCGCCGACATCGGCGGCGATGAAGCCGGTGGCGGTCGGTGAGGTGGGCAAGACAGACGCCTGAGCAGAGTGCGAGGTCGCAGCCACATGCAGTCCTTTGATCCGTCCGATCGGCCCGTGCCGTCAGCGCGTACGGGCCTGTGTAGAAGTTGGTGACAACGATGTCAATGGTCCAGCCGGGTTGGATCGATCTTGCTGACGGGCTCAAGCGACGATTAGGCCCTTTTCGCCGGATCTGTGCGGACTTCGTTGCGCAATCTGGCCAACACCATCTATTTGAAGCGATGCCGACGTCGCGGTCGCGCTGACACGGCAGGTCAAGCCAGCGCCAGCAACGCGATCCACCGGGTCCGCCGGCGCTGGATCGCCAGCGACCCAGCGCCCGGCTGCGAGAGGGTGGCAATGCTCGACGGCGAGGCGTGTGCCGATGTGCTGCGATAGCCAACAGTGGCGAGCCGACAACGCGTGCCGCCGCTGTCGCTGCAGAGTGCAGGCAGGCACTCAGCGCGCGGCGGCACCGGACGCGATTCCTGGCAACGTGCTGCAGGCGGCGTTGTCGGTCGGCGGTGCCTGGGTGGGGTAGGGCTGCTTGCCGAGGATGTAGGTCTGGCTGGTGGCGACGAATCCATCCGCGTATGTGGCTTCGACGAAATAGGCGCTCCAGCCGACCTCCGGTAACTCTACCGGTACGGCGATCCTGTCGCCGTGCGGCAACGGCAATGCCGTGGCGCTGTAACGCACACCGCAGGCATAGCGGAAATCGCGCGCCTGCGCATTGCTGGCGCTCCAGAGCCGCAAGCGGGTCGGACGTTCGGTGAAGCGCAGACGGATCTGCCGGAGTGGTCCCGTGTCCAGCGCATCGCTGATGCGCGGGAGCGGGCGCTGCTGCTGCAGCCGGGCGACGAAGGGCACCAAGGTGTCGACGATCGAAGCGCGGATGTCCCTGTGCCCGCTGTTGGGCACCATGCGCAAGGCCTTGCTGCCCGGAAGCGCGTCGTAGAAAAACTGCGTGTTGTCGGGCAGGAAGAAGTCGTCGCCGCTGGCGTTGACGATGTACTTGGGCACGGACAGGCGCTTGCGGTAGCGCGTACGCAGATAATTGAACGGATCCTGCAACTGCATCAGTTGCGCGAACTCCGGAGTCTGCAACTGGGTGGTGATCCCCTGCTTGGCGTAGGCACTGAACGCGATCGGCCAGTTGCCGCCATAGGTCCGGAACATGTGATCCAGCACGGCCGGCATATTCAGGATGTCGATCACGAATGGCACCACCGCCTCCACGCGCGGGTCGGCGATGGTGGCATGCCAGCTTGCCCAGCCGCGCTTGGAAGCGCCGGTAAGGATGAAACGGTGGATGCGCAGCGGTGCCAGTTCGCGTTCGGCCAGCGACATGGCGCGCGCGATCGCAGCGGCCATCGGCACGTGCAGCGGCAGGGTCTTGCGCTGCTGCGGCGCCTTGAGGAACTGCGCCCAGGTGTAGGCCACGCTGTCGTCCTCGCGGCGTGGCGTGTCGTCGCCGCGATACGTCAAAGCCTGGTTGGGAAGATCGCTCAATGCGATCACCACCGTGCGGCTGCGTTGCGCCAGCTCCGCCAGCGCCTCCGGCGGCAACTCGCTGGCCGGCTGCGCCACGCTGCCGGGCGCCACATTGCGCGAACCATTGGTGGAGAACAGCACGGCCCGTTCCGGCAGCGCATCGGGCGGCACGTAGATCGCCACGTCGTGCTGCCAGATGGCCGGCGCGACCAGCGACTCGGGCGACCAGGTCTGCGAGGTCAGCAGGTAATCGCGTCGCTCCACGCCGTTCACGCTACCGGTCGCGAGGCGGCGATAGACCAGCGGCTGTTGCTCCACCGCGTTGCGATAGCAGACCAGCGCCTGGTCGAAGCCGATCTCCGGCAGCGTGCACTGCTCGGCAGCGGTACCGGCCAGTGCCGACCCGGTGATGAGCAGCAGCGCCGCGATGGCACAACGAGTGATCAAGCGCATGGTGGTCTCCGGATGCAGCGCAGGGCGCTGCGAGTGGCTGCAGGCGGACGGTGGCCTGCTGCAGGAGCAGGACGACGGGAGCTGCAGCTGGAGTCTGGCAGAGGCCTGGCCTTTCCGACGGCCGACAAGGGCATGGTGGTGGCGTAAGCGAAGCGACGGCGATCGGCAGCGCGGAAATGCGACCAGCACGACGTATCCACTGTGCGGCGGCGCAGCTGAGGTGCTCTGTCAACGGCACCGGCATCCACTTTCTGTAGCGCGCCAACGCGTCGAGTGCGCGCATCGTCGCGGGCATCGCCATGCCCGTTGTCGGAACCCGTCAGTCGCCCCGTGTGTGTCGCCGGCAGGTGGCGAAGCACGGCGCATTGGCGCGGCCTGGAGCGGCGCTTACTTGATCCGCCGCACCTTGGCCGGCGTGTTGTAGCCCTCGATCTGCAGATACCACACGCCGACCAGGCCCGGCTTGATCTTCACCTTGGGGGCGTCCTTGCGCACGCCCGACAGGCTGGCCGCGTCGGTCTGTTCCCACTCCTGGCCATTGGCCAGCGTATAGACGCGGCCCTTGGCGTACCCCCTGAACTCGCCCACGATGCTGCTTTCGATCGGCTCCTTGCTGCCGAAGTCGAAGAAGCCGCGGTTCTTGACGATGACTTCCTGGCGGCCGGCTTCCTTGGCCTGCTCGACCACCACCGCCGCCTCCTTGGCGACCTTGCCCTGCAGCCAATCGTTGAGCGCGGCCAGTTCGCTGGCGGAGAGTTTGTCCAGGCCGGCAGCCTTGAACTGTTCGGCGCTCATCTGCGATTGCAGGTCTCCCTGCACGGCGCGTTGGGCCAGCGCCGGTGTGGCGGTCGATGCAAGAGTCAGGCAGACCAGCACAGCAAGGCGGCGTGCGAGCGACATGGGAGCCATCCGTCGATAAGAGGACGCTAGTGTAGACGCTGGACGGGCTGGCGGTGATGGGTCGGGTTCGCAGCGATTAGCGGATCGCCCGGCTGCTGTGCGGCGGCAGAAACCAGGGTGCGGGAACCGCACGCAACGGCAACGGTACCCAGGCAGGCTGCCGTTGTGCCGACATCGATCGGCGCGCGACAGCCCGCCGCTTTCGCATGTGCTGCAGGGACGCTGTGGTCAGTCCGCCGGCGTCGTCTCGGCGATGGAAGGCGCGCGTTCGGCGCGCTCCGGGCGGCGGTAGACGAATGCCGGTGCCGGTGCCGCCGCTTCGCGTTCGGCGGTGGCGCGCACCTGCGCGTGCGCGGGCGAGCGCTCGCACACCGGGTCCAGCGTCGCTGCATCGCCACTGAGCGCCAGCGCCTGGCAGCGGCAACCGCCCCAGTCGATCTCGCGCTTGGGGCAACCCTGGCAGACCTCGGGCATCCACGCGGTGCCGCGGAAGCGCACGAACGCGTCGCCATGGTTCCAGATATCGGCCAGCGAGCGGTCGCGCAGGTTGTCGAAGCGCAGGCCGTCGATGGTTTCGGCGGCATGGCAGGGCAGCACGTCGCCGCGCGGGGAGATGTTGACGAAACGCTGGCCCCAGCCACCCATGCAGGGCTTGGGCTGGCGCGCATAGTAGTCAGGGGTGACGAAGTCGATCGCCAGGCGGTCGCCGTGGTCGCGGCGGGCGGTCTCCACTGCAGCCACGGTCGCCATCAGTTGCTCGCGGCTGGGCATCAACGCGGCCCGGTTACGCAGGCCCCAGCCATAGTATTGGGTGTGGGCGACTTCGATGCGCTCGGCCTGCCATTCCAGCGCCAGCGCGATCATGCCGGGCACGCGGTCGGCGTTGTGCCGGTGCAACACCGCATTGATCGTCAGCGGCAACCCGCGCGCGCGGACGGCGGCCGCGAACTCGCGCTTCTTCGCCAGGCTGTTGCGATACCCGGCGATACGATCGGCACCGGCAGGGTCCACGTCCTGCACGCTCAATTGCACATGCTCCAGCCCGGCGGCCTGCAACTGGTCCAGCATCGGCTCGCCGCCGGCCACGCCGGAGGTGATCAGGTTGCTGTACAGCCCGAGCGCACGCGCATGCGCCACCAGTTCGGGCAGATCCTTGCGCAGCATCGGCTCGCCGCCGGAGAAATGCGCTTGCAGCACGCCCATGTCGGCGGCCTGCTGCAGCAGCGAGCGCCAACCCGCGGTATCCATCTCTTCGCGCAGCGCTGCCAGTGCGATCGGGTTGGAACAGTACGGGCACGCCAACGGGCAGCGGTGGGTCAGCTCCAGCAATACGGACAGCGGCGGTGGCGGCACTGCGCTGCTCATGGCTTCAACAGACGCTTCTGCTGCAGGGTGCTGACGAGTTCGATCACGTCCGCTTCGATCTCGGCGGCATCGGCATCGAATTCGACCGCCAGCTCCAGCGCGATCTGCGCCACCGTACGCACGCCGTCGAAACGCTGCGCCACCGCCACCGCGATCTCGTCCAGCTCGACCACGCGTTCGGGGGCGAGCAGGACCCATTGGTCGCGCGCGCGATCGTGCTGCAATCGCACTCCTGCGCGTAGCGCCGGCTGGCTGTCGCGGCCGATGCTGCTCACGCGGCGGCCCGGCTGGCGTGGCGGTCGGGAACGAACGCATCCGGCCAGACGATGCCCGGTGCGACGTAGGCCACGTGCAAGGCGTCCAGCTGCGCCCACAACACCGAGCACTTGAAATGCAGCGCGTCCTTGACCAGTTGCTGCTTCTCCACGGTGTCGGCGTACTGCTTGACATAGTCGAGCGCGAAATCCGAATCGCGTGGCGCCTCGGTCAGGCGATGCTCGAAGTAGGCCAGTGCTTCCGGCGAAACGAAGTCGTAGTGCTTGAGCATGCCGGCCACGCGCTGGCCGATGATGTTGGGTGCGAACAGTTCGGTGAGCGAGGACGCGATCGCCTCGAGCAGGCTTTTTTCGCGCACGAACTGCAGGTACGCCTGCACCGCGAAGCGCGTGCCCGGCAGCAGCGCGCGCCCGGATTCCACCAGGTGACGGTCCAGGCCCAGCGCATCGGTCAGATGCAGCCAGCGCGCGATACCGCCGTCGGCCGCGCTGTTGCCGTCATGATCGAGGATGCGCTGGCGCCAGATCCGGCGCAGCGCCGGGTCGTCCATGCGCGCCAGGATGGCCGCGTCCTTGAGCGGAATGCAGCGCTGGTATTCGAAGCGATTCAGCGCCCAGGCCTGTACCTGGCCGCGATCGAGCTTGCCCTCGTGCAGCAGTGCATGGAACGGGTGTTGGTCGTGATACAGGCGCGCGCCGATGGCGCGCAGATCCGCTTCCAGCTGGCTGGGGGTGAGCAGGATAGTCACAGGGCGATCTCCAGGCCATCGTGCGCAACTTCCCAGCCTTGGGCGCGCGCGCTGGCGTACTCGGGCGAGTGGAGATTGAGCACCGGATTGGTGGTGTTGATGTGGATGAAAATCTTGCGCGCCACGTCCAGCGACGCGAATGCCGCCATGGTGCCGTCTGCTCCGTCGATGCTCAGATGGCCCATGCGCCGGCCGGTCTTCTGGCTGACGCCCAGTTGCACCATTTCATCGTCGCGCCATAGCGTGCCGTCGAAGAACACCAGTTCGGCGCCGTGCAGGCGTGCGCGCAACGCGTCGGTCATGGCGGCGCAGCCAGGGATGTAATGCACGCGATGGCGACCGTCATCGATGGTCAGCCCCAGGGTTTCTTCATTGCTGCCGGCCAGGTCGCCGCCGCTGCGCGATTCCATGAACAGCGGCACCTTGCCCGGGACCGAGAACGGCGTCAGTTGCAGGCCCAGCAGCGACAGCGGCGTGTCCAGCGTAAACGGCTGGCGGGACACGTAGTGCGCATTGAGGGCGTCGAAGACCGGATTCTGCGCCAGTACATCGAGCACGCGGCGGCTGGCATGCAGCGAGAACGACTGGCTTTCCCGCATCGACAGCAGGCCGGCAATGTGGTCGATCTCGCCACTGGTCAGCAGCACGGCCTCGATCGGCGAGTGCCGCAGGCCCTGCTGTGGCCAGAGCGCAGGGGTTGCAAGAATCTGCTGGCGGAAATCGGGGGAGGCATTGATCAGTACCCAGCGCTGGCCGTCGGCACTGACGGCGATGCTTGCCTGGGTACGACGCTGGGCACCGTCTGTTTGCTGCCACGCCCGCTGGCTTGCGGGAGTGTGGCAATTCCACTGCGGGTGCCCACCGCCGGCCGCCGATCCCAGAACGATGATGCGCATGGAAAACTGTTACCTACTCTGCCGGCAACGGCCGGTCATGCATCCAGGGGAAGGGCGGGGGAGCTGCGTGTCGTCGGATCAAAACTCGCCGGAGACGTAGCAGTTGATTTCGGCACCGCAGTTCACTTCACGCACGACAGGCTTCTTCCAGGTCTTCATCGGCTCACCTCGGTCATTGGTCGGAGACGCCAGCGCAGCCGGATGCCGCGATGGCGTCGATGGAGCATAGGCAGGCGATTTGGGCGAGTTGTAAAAGGCGCGTAAAAAATGCGCGCTCGCCGATCGAGTCGTGGTCGACGATGTGCGCGAAGTCTCACGCACCAAGCCTCGATCACGGCAGCGGCGGGTGAACCGCGCGTAAGTGCGTCAATCGCCAGGGCCGGCGTCGACGCCGAAATCGTCCGTTGTGGGGATGGTGACGCGCACGTTACCGTACACATCAGCCCCCATGATCGCCGCCCACCCGTGTCCACCGTTGTGACCCGTTCTCCATCCGAACGCCTGCATGCCTTGTTGCAGCGTCCGGCTGTCGCGTCGATCGCCCCGTCTCTGCGCGAGGCGCTGGAACAGGCCTGGGACCCGAGCGCGCCGGCCGTGCCTGCCGCCGACACATGGGCATTGCTGGCCGAGACCTTGGACGCACTGGCGTTGCTGGCGGCCGACGAAGCCACCCTGGTGGCGGCGCTGCTGTTCGATCTGCCGAGCCTGCGCGGCGCGGCTGCCGGGCTGCCCTGGCACCCGCCGGAGCGCCGGGTGGCGGTGGAGGGACTGCTGGACGGGCTGGACGCGGCCGATCAGGTGTGGGCACTGCACGCGGGCCGCGATGCCGGGCGCAACAGCGAGGGCCTGCGGCGGTTGCTGTTGTCGATCATCCACGACCTGCGCGTGGTGCCAATCCTGTTGGCGCGGCAACTGGCACGCATGCGCGTGGCCGACCGGCTCGGCGAAGTGCAGCGCCGCGCGCTGGCCCAGCTCACCCGCGACATCCACGCCCCACTGGCCAACCGGCTGGGCATCTGGCAGGTGAAGTGGGAACTGGAGGACCTGGCGTTCCGGCACCTGGAGCCGGATACCTATCGCCGCATCGCACGCGAAGTCGACGAGACCCGCATCGCGCGCGAGCGCTACATCGAGGCGGTCAAGCGCGCCCTGTCCGCCGCGCTGGTGCAGCAAGGCCTGCGCGCGGAGGTCAGCGGGCGGCCCAAGCACATCTACAGCATCTGGCGGAAGATGCAGAAGAAGCGGCTGTCGTTCGACCAGCTCTACGACGTGCGTGCGGTACGCGTCATGGTGGACGACGTGGCCGCCTGCTATGCCGCGTTGGGTGCGGTGCATTCGCTGTGGACGCCGGTGCCCAGCGAGTTCGACGACTACATCGCCCGGCCCAAGGCCAACGACTACCGCTCGTTGCACACGGCCGTGGTCGGCCCGGAAGGGCGCACCATCGAAATCCAGATCCGCACCTTCGAAATGCACGCGCAAGCCGAACTCGGCGTGGCCGCGCACTGGAAATACAAGGAAGGCGGCAAGGGCGCCGAAAAGGCTTTCGATCGCAAGATCCTGTGGATGCGCCAGCTGCTGGAGCAGGTGCAGGAAGGCGAGCATGGCGAACTGGCCGGCGCGCTGGATGCCGAGCTGATCGAAGACCGCGTGTATGCGCTGACTCCAAAGGGCGAGGTCATCGATCTGCCGCAGGGCGCCACGCCGCTGGACTTCGCGTACCACGTACACACCATGGTGGGGCACCGCTGCCGCGGGGCGCGTGTCAACGATCGTATCGTGCCGCTGACCTACCGGCTGCGCAGCGGCGACCGCGTGGAGATCATGACCGCCAAGGAGGCGGATCCGCGCCGCGACTGGTTGCTGGCGGCCAATGGCTTTCTGGCCAGCGGGCGCTCGCGCGACAAGGTGCGCGCCTGGTTCCACAAGCTCGATCGCGCACGCAACGTGCAGGCGGGCAAGGACCTGCTCGACCGTGAACTCAAACGCCTGGGCCTGCAGCACGCGGATCTGGGCGTGGCCACGCGCAAATTCCATGCCGACAGCGTGGACGAGCTGTACATCCAGGTGGCGCTGGGCGACACCGGACCCAACCAGGTCAGCCGTGCGCTGCTGGAAGCCGAGCGCGCGGCGTCGCAGCCGGCGGCGCCTGCGCCGCCGCGTCCGACCGCGCGCCGCGAGGGTCTGGGCAAATCCAAGTTCACCGTACAGGGCGTGGGCAACCTGCTGGTGCAGCTGGCGCGCTGCTGTCAGCCGGTGGCCGGTGAACCGATCGCCGGTTATCTGACCCGCGGCCGCGGCGTGACCGTGCATCGCAGCGACTGCGCGGCGTTGGCGCGGCTGGCCGCCGCCCACCCCCAGCGCGTGCTGCCGGTGGAATGGGGCAAGGCGGGCAGCGGTTATGAAGTGGACGTGCAGGTGCGCGCGGTGGGTCGACGCTGGCTGCTCAAGGACATCACCAACCTGATCGCGCAGGAGGACGCGCACGTGCTGGAGATCAACAGCGACAACGTGCGCGACACCGGACGGGCGCAGTTGCGGCTGCGGCTGAAGGTCAGCGACTACGGCCAGTTGTCGGCGCTGCTGGGCAAGCTGGATGCCTTGCCCGGCGTCAGCGAAGTGCGACGGCTGGGCTGAGCGGCCGGCAAGGCCGCAGCGTTCTGTGATCCTTCGAGGCGCACCGTGCCAGCCTCAACGATTCCCGATTCCCGATTCCCGATTCCCGAACACCCCACGCCGCCTTCGCGGCATGTCGCTACCATGGCGGGGTGAACGCGTCCCCGTCAGGTCGCGCCAAGGATGGACGCCACCGCATGTTTCCGCTGCCACGCTGGGCCAGGTCGCCGCGCCTTTGGGCGCCGCTGCGCAATCGCGCGCTCTGGCGGGTGGTGCTGGCGCTGTGCGTCTGCCTGCTGGTGGGTGTGGTCGCTCTGCGCAAGCCGTTGGCCGACTGGCTATGGCCGGACACCCGCGTTCAACGACTGCTGCAACGGGGCGATGCGGCATTGGCGCGCGGCAAGCTCAGTGCTGCCGACGGCAATGGCGCGCGCGAGCTGTTCGCCGCTGCGCTGGCGTTGGACAGCGACCGCAGCGAGGCGCGCACCGGGCTGGCGCGGACCGGCGCGGCCGCGGTGATGCAGGCACGCGCGGCGATCGCGGTCGGCGACGTCGCCAC
>NZ_JAJGQG010000036.1:0-37820 GCF_020783795.1 Xanthomonas sp. NCPPB 1067 | reverse complement strand
AATCTTGGGTGGGCGCCCCATCTCGATCCCTTGTTTCCACGTTGGGATCATAGATTACCATTATGTAAACACCCTCTTAGAGCGTCTAACAAAACTACTGCGCAGCCGCCAGACGGGCGCGGCCGGTGCTCGGAATCGGCCCATACCACGTACACTCCGGTTCCTCCGCGCCGTCCACACCCGCCTGACGACTGCTTGCGACGTTCTGTTTAGCCGCTCCAAGGCGTGCGTTGAACGTCGGCACCCGTGCCGATCAATCGCATCCCAGCCTAGCCGGTCAGCACGCCGAGCCATGCTTGCCGGCTTCCTTCGATCTCGACACTGGAAATCCCTTGCAAACTCCAAATGGTACGGTACAGTACCTCACCGAGACGACTGGTGGATGTAGCATGGCAATCACGCATCTCGATCCACCTGCACACCGCACCCCGAAGGGCGCCCAACGTGTCCACGACTTGATCGTCGTAGCCTCCGAGCGCTTTTTGGAGGTGGGCTTCGACGCGGTCTCGGTGGACGACATCATTGCGGCGGTCGGCGGTTCGCGCCGTAATGTCTACGCCCACTTCGGGGGCAAGGAAGGCTTGTTCAAGGCGGCGATGCTGTACGTGGCTGCGGAGATGGCCAAGCCGCTCGATGCCCTGGTGATAGAAGGCCGGACTCCCGCAGATGTGCTGCCCGTACTCGGACATACGCTGGTGAACACTGCCCTGTCGCCGCGCACGCTGGCCGTGCATCGCGTGCTGACCAACGAAGGCAAGCGCTTCCCGGACATCGCGCAGGCGATGTTGAGTTCCAGCTATCTCAAGATCCAGGCCAAGGTAGCCGCCTGGATCGCTACCCAGCAAGGCGATGCGCCCGGCCAGTTCACTACGGGCCTGTCTGCCCATGTGCTGGCCGAGCAGTTCATGAGCATGACCGCCAGCCACGTGAAGCTGTTGGCGATCGTCGGGCTGATCGCGCCGCCGCTGCACGATTCGGAAATCGACGTCATCGTCGGCAATGCTGTTCGCACGTTGCTGCAGGGTGCGGCGATAGGCGCGCCGCCTGCCGAAGATCGCAGCGGATAACCGCTATCACAGCAACTCAACCGACCGGCAATGCCATCACCGGCTTCCAGACGACCCATCGCACCGCTTGGATCGCTCGCTCCGGCGTTGCCGACCATGTCCGTCGACTGACCCGACCTGGCGGGTAGCCGACAGAAGCACTGCTGCAACACCCGCACTCAGTACCCGTCGCGACTGCCGCATCGCGCAGCGCCCTGTTCGATCCCCCCGGAGCACACCATGAAAGCTGTCCGCATCCAGCAGTTCAATGATCGCCCTACCCTCGCAGACATCCCCGTGCCCGATGTCGCGCCCGACCAGGTGCTGGTGCGCGTGCGCGCAGCGGCCCTCAATCCGTTGGACGCACTGGTGGTCTCTGGCGTGGCCCAGCATTTCTTCGACATCGCCCTGCCTATCACCCTGGGCACCGATCTGGTCGGCACCATCGAGCGCGTCGGTTCGATGGTGACCCAGTGGCGTACCGGCGACCGCGTGCTGGTATGGACCGATGCCGGGCGCAGCGGCGCGATGGGTGAATTTGCCGCAGTCCCGGCCAGCGTCTGCGTTGCCTTGCCGCCCAGCCTGTCGGCGGCCGAAGGCGCGGCCATACCCACCGCCGGCATCACCGCGTGGCATGCCTTGTTTTCGGCAGCGCAGCTCACCGCTGGAGAAACTGTGTTGATCCATGCAGCAGCGGGCGGCGTGGGCAGCTTCGCGGTGCAATTCGCGCACAAAGCAGGCGCACGCGTCATCGCCACCGCCTCCGGCGATGGTGTGGAACTGGCACGCAGCCTGGGCGCCGACGAGGTCATCGACTACACCGCACAGGACTTCAGCAGCTGCGTGTCGAATGTGGACGTGGTGTTGGACCTGATCGGCGGCCAGACCCAGACCCGCTCGTACGCGGTGCTGCGCAAGGGCGGTCGTCTGGTATCCACCACCATGCCGCCAGACCAGGCCAATGCCGAGGCCGCCGGTGTCACGGCCAGCATCTTTTACGCCAAACCCTATGCCGACCGTCTCGGCCAGTTGGTCTCGGACATCGTTGCCCAAGGCGTGCGCGTGGTGATCGACAGTAACGTCGCCATCGACGCCTTCGACCAGGCCTGGGCCCGCCTGACCTCCGGCAAGGCACGTGGCAAGATCGTCATCTCCGTCAGCTGACAGCCTTTGGAGCGGCGAACAGAACGTCGCGCCGTCTACATCCACCTGACGACCGCTCACTCCGTTCTGCTAGCCGCCCTAAGCAGTAGTGCCAGCCCGAAATCCGAAAGCCCGCGCTAAGTGGGCTCTCGACTTAGGTCTGGTCAGCCGCGATCAATCGATGCTGCACGCACGGGCTTACTCCCACTCGATCGTCGCAGGCGGCTTGCCGGAGATGTCGTAGACCACGCGCGAGACGCCGCGCAGTTCGTTGATGATGCGGTTGGATACCGTGCCGAGGAAGTCGTACGGCAGGTGCGCCCAGTGCGCGGTCATGAAGTCGATGGTTTCCACCGCGCGCAGCGCGATCACCCATTCGTAGGCGCGTGCGTCGCCCACCACACCCACCGATTTCACCGGCAGGAACACCGCGAACGCCTGGCTGGTCTTGTCGTACAGGTCGGCCTTGCGCAGTTCGTCGATGAAGATCGCATCGGCCTTGGCCAGCAGCTCGGCGTACTCGCGCTTCACCTCGCCCAGGATGCGCACGCCCAGCCCCGGACCCGGGAATGGATGGCGGTAGACCATGCTGCGCGGCAGGCCGAGTTCGACGCCGAGGCGGCGCACTTCGTCCTTGAACAATTCGCGCAGCGGCTCCACCAGGCCCAGCTTCATGTGCTCGGGCAAACCACCGACGTTGTGGTGGCTCTTGATCACATGCGCCTTGCCGGTCTTGCTGCCGGCCGATTCGATCACGTCCGGGTAGATGGTGCCCTGCGCCAGCCACTTTGCGTTGGCCAGCCTGCCGGATTCTTCGTCGAAGATCTCCACGAACAGGTTGCCGATGATCTTGCGCTTGGCTTCCGGGTCGCTGACGCCTTCCAGTGCCTTGAAATAGCGGTCGGCCGCATCGACGCGGATGACCTTGACCCCCATGTGCTCGGCGAACATCGCCATCACCTGGTCGCCTTCCTGCCAGCGCAGCAGGCCGGTATCGACGAACACGCAGGTCAGCTTGTCGCCGATCGCCTTGTGCAACAGCGCCGCGACCACCGACGAATCCACGCCGCCGGACAGGCCCAGGATCACCTCGTCTTCGCCCACCTGCTCGCGCACGCGCGCGATCTGGTCGTCGATGATGTTGGCCGCGGTCCACAGCGTCTGGCAGCCGCAGACATCGACCACGAAGCGGCGCAGCAAGGTCTGGCCCTGCAGCGTATGCGTCACCTCAGGGTGGAACTGCACGCCGTACCAGCGCTTGTCCTCGTTGGACATCGCCGCCACCGGGATGCGATCGGTCACCGCGGTGATGGTGAAGCCCGGCGGTACCTGCGACACATGGTCGCCGTGGCTCATCCACACGTTCAGGCGCGCGGCGCCGGCATGATCGGTCAGGCCGGAGAACAGCGCATCGGCGGCCACCACGTCCACTTCGGCATGGCCGAATTCGCGTTGATCGGCCGCTTCGGTCGCGCCACCCAGCTGTGCGGCCAGGGTCTGCATGCCGTAGCAGATACCGAACACCGGCAGACCGCTGTCGAACACTTGCTGCGGCGCGACCGGCGCGCCAGGCAGCGTGGTCGACTCAGGGCCGCCTGAGAGGATGATGCCCTTGGCACCGAAGCCGGCGATCTCGGACGGGTCATGGTCCCAGGCCCAGATCTCGCAATACACGCCCAGCTCGCGAATGCGCCGCGCGATCAGCTGCGTGTACTGCGCGCCGAAATCGAGGATGAGGATCTTGTCGCTATGGATGCTGGTCATTGAGAGCCGGGATTGGGGAGTTGGGATTGGAGATTCGCAAGAGCACACGCCACAACCGCTGCCGGATGGGGACGCGGTAGGCTCTTACGACTCCCGAATGCCGAATCCCCAATCCCGCGCGCCGGATCACCCAGCGCGATAGTTCGGCGGCTCTTTGGTGATCTGCACGTCGTGCACGTGGCTCTCGCGCTGGCCGGCGCCAGTGATCTTGACGAACTTCGGCTTGGTGCGCATTTCTTCGATGGTGGCGCAGCCCACATAGCCCATGGTCGCGCGCAGGCCGCCAATGAGCTGGTGAATGATGCCGCCGACCGGGCCGCGATACGGCACGCGCCCTTCGATGCCTTCGGGAACCAGCTTGTCCGCATCGGAGGCATCCTGGAAATAGCGGTCCTTGGACCCTTTTTCCATCGCGCCCAGACTGCCCATACCGCGGTAGCTCTTGTAGCTGCGCCCCTGGAACAGCTCCACTTCACCCGGTGCTTCCTCGGTACCGGCCAGCAGGCCGCCGACCATCACCGTCGACGCACCAGCCACCAGCGCCTTGCCGATGTCGCCCGAGTAGCGGATGCCGCCATCGGCGATCAGCGGAATGCGGTCCTGCAGTGCTTCGGCCACCATGTCCACCGCCGTGATCTGCGGCACGCCCACCCCGGCCACCACGCGCGTGGTGCAGATCGAGCCCGGGCCCACGCCTACCTTGACCGCATCGGCACCGGCGTCCATCAAGGCCAGCGCGGCATCGCCGGTGACGATGTTGCCGCCGATCACCTGCAGTTGCGGATAGGTCTTCTTGACCCAGGCCACGCGATCGATCACGCCCTGCGAATGCCCATGCGCGGTGTCGACGATGACCACGTCCACGCCGGCGGCGGCCAGCAGCTCGATGCGTTGTTCGGTATCGCCACCCACTCCCACCGCCGCGCCCACCAGCAACCGCGTGGCGGTGTCCTTGGCGGCATTGGGGTTGTCGGTCTTCTTCTGGATGTCCTTGACCGTGATCAGCCCGCGCAGCTCGAAGCCGTCGTTGACCACCAGGACCTTCTCGATCCGGTGACGGTGCAGCAGCTCCAGCACTTCCTCGTCGCTGGCGCCCTCACGCACGGTGACCAGGCGCTCCTTCTTGGTCATGATGTGGCGGACAGGGTCGTCCAGCCTCTTTTCGAACCGCATGTCGCGGCTGGTCACGATGCCGACCAATTCGCTGCCATCCACTACCGGCACACCGGAGATGTTGCGCGCACGTGTCAGCGCCAGCACCTGGCCGATGGTGGTGTCCGGGCCGACCGTGAACGGCTCGGTGATCACGCCGGATTCGAACTTCTTGACCTTGGCCACTTCGGCCGCCTGCTGCGCAGGGGTCAGGTTCTTGTGGATGATGCCGATGCCGCCCAGCTGGGCCATGGCCACCGCCAGGCGGTGCTCGGTCACGGTGTCCATCGCTGCCGACAGAATGGGCAGTTTCAGACGCAGATCGCGGGTCAGCCGGGTTTCCAGGCTGACATCCTTGGGCAGGACGATCGAGTGGGCGGGAACGAGGGAGACGTCGTCGTAGGTGAGAGCTTCAGCCTGGATGCGGAGCATCGGCGGACCCGAGTGTGGGGAAGCGCGACATTTTAACGCATTGGGGCGGGGATTGGGGAGTCGGGATCAGGGATTGGCAACGGCGCCGCGCTGCCCAACCGACTAATTGCCTGCCTGTCAGACTGCCGATTTGGATGGTTCGCCCACCACGCTGCGCCCCGGACAGGCCATGCATGCGCTTTTGCCGTTAGCCTTTAACGAATCTCAAATCCCGACTGCCGAATCCCGTGCACTGCCTTTAACCAATCCCCAATCCCGAATCCCCAATCCCGGCCGCATCAGCGGCCTCGATGGTGTTCTGCATCAGCGTGGCCACAGTCATCGGCCCCACCCCGCCCGGCACCGGCGTGATCCACGCTGCGCGCTGCACGGCGGCATCGAAGCCGACATCGCCGACCAGGCGGCCGTCTTCGAGCCGGTTGATGCCGACGTCGATCACCACCGCGCCCGGCTTGACCCACTCGCCGGGAATCAGGCCGGGCCGGCCCACCGCCACCACCAGGATATCGGCGTTGCGCACGCTGGCTTCCAGCACATCGGCGGGAGTGAATTTGTGGCAACTGGTGACCGTACACCCGGCGATCAACAGTTCCAGGCCCATCGGACGGCCCACATGGTTGCTCACGCCGACGATGGTGGCATTGCGTCCACGCACCGGCTGATCGGTGTGGCCCAGCAAGGTCACGATGCCGCGCGGCGTGCACGGGCGCAGGCCGAACTCGCGCAATGCCAGGTGGCCCACGTTCTGCGGATGGAAGCCATCCACATCCTTGCGCGGATCGATGCGCTGGATCAGCCGGTTGGCATCGGGAATGCCCGGTAGCGGGAGCTGGATCAGGATGCCGTGGATCTTGGGATCGGCATTGAGTTCGTCGATCAAGGCGGCCAGCTCTGCTTCGCTGGTGCCCTGCGGCAGATCGTAATCGAAGGCTTCGATACCGACCTTCTCGGCGGCGCGTCGCTTGTTGCGCACATAGACCGACGAAGCCGGGTCGCCTCCCACCAGCACCACCGCCAACCCCGGCCGGCTCTTGCCCGCCGCAATGCGCGCATCCACCCGCAGCTTCAATCCGTCGAGCAGATCCTCGGCAATGCGACGGCCATCGAGAAGGCGGGCCGGAGCGGCGGCAACTGGCGCGAAAGCGGTCATGGGGCGTCAGGTGTAGAGTCGAGGGCCGTCCATTGTCCCCGATTCCGTCATGACCGACACCACTCTCCTCAGCCCGTCGAGCAGCGACCCGGCCACCACCGCCATCGAAGCGGCCGCGTTCCGCCGCCTGCTGCAGCATCTCAACCAGGAGCGCAGCGATGTACAGAACATCGACCTGATGATACTGGCCGGGTTCTGCCGCAACTGCCTCGGCGACTGGTATCGCGAAGCCGCCCAGGCGCAGGGGCAGCCAATGAGCAAGGATCAGGCGCGCGAGGCGGTCTATGGCATGCCGTTCGCCGAGTGGAAGCAGCGCCATCAGAAAGAAGCGACCCCCGAGCAACTGGAAGCCTTTGCGGCGGCCCAGCGCAGGCACGGCTGAGCGCTTCTGCGTCGCCGGCACACCGAACGTGCCGGCCGCCCACTCGCATGGCCACTCATGGGCGGAAGCGAGCCGGTGTGCCGAGCCAGCCTCCGGTTCGGCTCAGTCGTGCAGCGCGGGCTCTTCGCCAGCCGGCACAGGCGCATCGCGGTTGAGCGAGCGGCTCTCCCGCCGCGGTGGGGTGAACGGCGTGGGCTTGGGAACCGTCGGCGTGACGTTGCCGTACATCAACCCGGTTCCGGCGCGCACGTTGCCGGCGGCGACTTCCAGCTCCAGCCGTTCGGCATCGCGGCGGCGGATCTCGCGCGCGATCATGCCGGCCTCATCCTCGTCCACACCCAGCTCGACCAGCGCCATCTGGCCGAACACGACCGCCGACTCGAAGGTTTCGCGGATCTGGTAGTCCACGCCGGCGGCGATCAACTGCAGCGAATGCCTGCGATCGAACGAGCGCACCAACAGGCGTGCGTGCGGAAACTCGCGCGTGGCCAGTTCGACGATGCGGTTGGCCGCTTCGCGATCGTCCACGCATACCGCGATCGCCCGTGCGCTGTGCGCACCGGAAGCGTGCAGCACATCCAGCCGGGCACCGTCGCCGTAATAGATCTTGAAACCGAACTTCGCCGCGCTCTGGATCATCTCGATGTCGTTGTCGATGATGGTCACGTCCACGTCGCGCGCCAGCAACGACTGGCTGGCCACCTGGCCGAAGCGGCCAAACCCGATGATCAGCACGCTACCGGTCTGCCCGTTGGCCGCTTCCACGCCTTCCAGCGACACCGCCGCGGCAGGCGTGAATCGGCGTTGCAGCAGGACGAACAGCGGCGTCAACGCCATCGACAACACCACGATCGCGGTGAGGCTGGCATTGACCTGCGCATCGATCACGCCCGACGCCGAGGCAGCGGCGAACAGCACGAAGGCGAACTCGCCGCCCTGCGCCATCAACACGCCACGGTCCAGCGCCTGGCGATGATCGCTGCGCATCAAGCGTGCCACCACATAGATGCAGACCGCCTTGCCGACCATCAGCGCCAGCACGCCGGCCAGGATCAGGCGCCAGTCGGCGGCGACCACGCGCAGGTCCAGGCTCATGCCGACGCCCAGGAAGAACAGGCCCAGCAGAATGCCGCGGAACGGTTCGATATCCGCCTCGATCTGGTGCCGGAAGGTGGATTCGGACAACAGCACGCCGGCCAGAAAGGCGCCCATCGCCATCGACAGCCCACCCACCTGCATCAGCAGGGCAGCTCCCAGCACCACCAGCAGGGCTGCGGCGGTCATCACCTCGCGCGCCTTGGACGCGGCCAGCACCCGAAACAGCGGATTGAGCAGCCAGCGGCCCGCCACCAGCAGGCCGACGATGCAGGCCAGACCGATCCCGATATCGTGCCAGCGTTGCGAGGCCGCCTGGGGATCGCCGCTGGAGCCCATCCAGGCGACGATGGCCAGCAGCGGGACGATCAGCAGGTCCTCGAACAGCAGGATCGCGACGATCTTCTGACCCGACGGCAGTGCCACATCGCCGCGTTCGGCAAGCAACTGCATCACCACGGCCGTGGAGGTCAGTACAAAACCAGACGCGGCCACAAACGCCACCGGCGGCGCAAACCCCAACGAGACGCCGATCCCGGTCAGCACCAATGCGCATGCGCAGATCTGCACGGTGCCAAGCCCGAAGATTTCCTTGCGCAGGCTCCACAGGTGCGAGGGCCGCATCTCCAGCCCGATCACGAACAGGAACATCACCACGCCCAGCTCGGCCACATGCAGGATCGCCTGTGGGTCGTCGAACAACCCCAGCCCGAAGGGACCGATCGCCAGACCAGCCGCCAGGTAACCCAGGACCGAGCCCAGGCCAAGCCGGCGGAACAGCGGGATGGCGACCACCGCTGCGCCCAGCAGGGCCACCACGTTGATCAGGTCACTGGAGTGGGCAGGCTGGCTCATGCCCGGGATTCTAACGGCAACCTTCCGACGCCGCCCTGCATCTGCCTGCTCTTTGTCCGTCGCTGCGCCTGCCCCACATCGTCCGCCACGTCTGCCCGCCCTGCCCGGCGGCGCCAAGACGACGAACGACGCCGGATGGCGTCGTTCGCTGTACAACCGTGGGCGTGGCGATCAGCCGCGCGCGTCGGCAGCGGCCAGTGCCGTGCGCAGGATCTCCTTCGCCGGACCGCCGTGCTTTTCGTGCTCCAGCGCGAAGTGCACGGTGGCCTCGATCAGGCCGATATGCGCGCCGCAATCGAAGCGTCGCCCCTCGAAGCGGAATGCATCGACCTGCTCCTGCTTCAGCAATTCGGCGATCGCGTCGGTCAGCTGGATCTCGCCGCCGGCACCGGCGCCGGTGGACTCCAGCAGATCAAAGATCTTCGGGTTGAGCACGTAGCGCCCGACCACCGCCAGATTGCTCGGCGCCACTTCCGGCTTGGGCTTTTCGACGATGGCATTGATCCGACCCTTGCGCCCGTCGAAGGCGTCGGTGGAGACGATGCCATAGCTGGCCGTCTTGTCGTGCGGCACGTCCTCTACTGCGATCACGCTGCCGCCGGAGGCCTCTGCCACGTTGGCCATCTGGGTCAGCGCGGCGTCGCCGCGATTCCACATCAGGTCGTCGGGCAGCAGCACCGCGAACGGCTCGTCGCCGACCACCGCCTTGGCGCACAACACCGCATGCCCCAGGCCCAGCGCTTCGGCCTGCGTCACGAAAATGGCGCGTACACCTTCCGGGAGCGCGTGGCGAACCAGTTCCAGCTGCTCCAGCTTGCCGGCGCGCTCGAGCTTCTGCTCCAGCTCGTAGGCCTTGTCGAAGTAGTCGGCGATGGAATGCTTGTAGCGGTTGGTGACGAAGATCAGCGTATCGCAACCGGCCTGGATGGCCTCGTCGACAGCGTACTGGATCAATGGTTTGTCGATGATCGGCAGCATTTCCTTCGGCACCGTCTTGGTGGCCGGAAGAAAGCGGGTCCCAAGACCTGCGACGGGGAATACGGCCTTGCGAATACGCTGGCTCATCAAAGTCTTCTGACCTCACGTGCGGGGAATGGAACGACCGTATCAGATCGCGCGTCGACTTTCCGTCGAGCAGCCGCGAAATCCGGCATCAGACTGCCCAGCACAGTCTCCATGGCCTTGATGTCATAACGGTTAACCGCCTCGCGCAGCCGCGTCACCAGCTGCAGCACCTGCTCATGCGAGAACTCGCGCACGCCCGCTTCCAGGATCTTTGGGTGCGCGGTAGGGCGATAGTCCTCGTCGGAATAGAACAGGGTCTCGTGCAGCTTCTCGCCCGGACGCAACCCGGTGTAGAGGATGGCGATGTCCTTGCCTGGTTGCTTCCCGGCAAGGCGGATCATCTGCTCGGCCAGCAGGCGGATGGCCACCGGTTCGCCCATGTCCAGCGTGTAGATCGCCCCATGCGACGCCGATGCAGCGGCCTGGATCACCAGCTGGCAGGCTTCCGGAATGGTCATGAAGTACCGGGTCACATCCGGATGCGTCACCGTCACCGGGCCGCCCTGCCGGATCTGCTCGCGAAACAGCGGCACCACGCTGCCAGCGGAGTCGAGCACATTGCCGAAGCGCACCGTGATGAAGCGCGTCGGCGCGTCGCGTGCATCAAGACTCTGGCAGATCATCTCCGCGTAGCGCTTACTGGCGCCCAGCACGTTGACGGGCTCGACTGCCTTGTCGGTGGAAATGAAGACGAAGGTCTCGATCCGTGCACGCTGGCAGGCGCGCGCCACGTTCTCGGTCGCCAGCACGTTGTTGCGCACCGCCTCGCGCAACTGCTCTTCCAGCAACGGCACCTGCTTGTAAGCGGCGGCATGGAATACCGCGTCCGGGGTCGCGGTATGCAGCGCGTGCGCGACCACCGCCGGGTCGCCGCAATCGCCCAGCACACGGACCACCTCGACATCCGGGAACAGGCGGCGCAGATCCGAATCGATGGTCAGCAACGCCAGTTCGTCGATTTCCAGCAGCACGATGCGACGCGCGCCGTGGCGGGCACATTGCCGGCACACTTCCGAACCGATGGAGCCGCCGGCACCGGTGACCATGACTGTCTTGTTGGTCAGCCAGCCGCGGATCAGCCGCCAGTCCGGAGTCACCGGCTTGCGATTGAGCAGATCCTCGATGGCCACCTCTTTCAGTTCACCAGGCAGCGAACGCCCTTCCAGCACGTTGATCAGCTTGGGCACCATCCGGAACGGCAGGCCGGTGCTTTCGCAGATCGCCACCACCCGCTGCATGCCGGCTGCGTCCAGCGACGGAATCGCGATCACCAGCAACTTGGCCGCTGTTTCCTTGGCGATCGACGCGGCCTGCTCCAGGTTGCCCAGCACGTTGAGGCCCTGGATCTTGGCGCCGTGCAGATTGGCCGCATCGTCCAGGAAGCCGACCGGCACGAAGGCACCGGTACGACGCAGGTCGCGCACCAGACCTTCGGCGGCACGGCCGGCACCCAGGATCAGCACCCGCTGCGCGACCTCGCCGGAGTGCGCGATCTGGTAGTCCTTCCACGCGCGGTACAGCAGTCGCGGCGTCCCCAACAGCGCCGACAGCGCGAACGGATACACCACCAGAACAGAGAGCGGCACGCCGTCCAGGCGGTCATAGGACAAGGCCAGCACGATCGCCACCAGGCCCAGGAAGCTGGATTTGAAAATGTTCCAGAGGTCGGGAACCGAGGCGAACCGCCACAGGCCGCGGTACAGCCCCATCTTCCAGAACACCAGCCCCTGCGCGACCAGCACGACGGCGGTGCGCCAGTCCCACAGCGGGAGATCGGGCGCCTCGCGCAGCATGGAATACCGGCCAGCGTGCAGCAATTGCCAGCACAGCCAGACCATGAGCAGGTCATGCACCACCACAGCGACCTGCGGCAATGCTTTGGTCAGACGGTCACGCCAAGAAATCATAAAAATCCATGACTCAATAATCGCGCAGGCCATTGCGCAGAAGGTGCCAGATCGCTGTGGCCGCCAGGCCCCAGCTCAGGGCCGCAAGCCATTGCAGCCACAACGGGTCATGACGAAGTACCACGTACAAGCTGAGCGCCGCCAGGCTGAAGGCGAAATAAGCGGCGGTTACCGGAACATGGTTTGCGAAACGACGCGCAAGACGTTGGTAAACGTGCTGCGCATGCGGTTCCCACCAGCGTTGCCGGGCGAGCATGCGAGACAATAGCGTGAAGCCGGCGTCTACAAGAAATGCAGACAAGGGCAGCCAGCCGATCCACCAGCCGGCCTGCCCTTCCACCACGCCGAGCGCGAGCAGCGCGGCCAGGATGTAGCCCAGCGCACCACTGCCGCCGTCGCCCAGAAAGATGCGCGCACGCGGAAAGTTGAAGGGCAGAAAGCCCAGGCAGGACGCCGCCACCGCCAGACCTGCCCACGACCAGGGCGCCGGGACAGCGGCGGCGAATGCCAATGCCGCCAATGCGGCCTGGCTGGCCGCCAGCCCATTGATGCCGTCCATGAAATTCCAGACGTTGATCAACACCACCGACGCCAGCGCACCAAGGACGCCATCCCAGGCGTTACCGCTGTAGCGCGCGATCAACAGCCCCAGCGAGGCGGAGGCGGCCATATGGATGAGCAGACGCAGCCTGGCCGATAGTGGGCGGTGATCGTCCCACCAACCGACACCGGCGACCAGCACCAGCCCGGCGGCGAACCAGATCACGATCGGGCGCGCGGCCGGCCAGAGCGCGCACGCCGCCCCGCATCCCGCAAGAACGGCTGCCACGATCGCCATGCCGCCGCCGCGCGGTGTGGCGACGGCATGGCTGCGGCGCTCACCGGGCTGATCGAGCAGGCGACGACGCAGTGCATAGCCACGCAGGAGCCAGGTGCCCAGCGCCGCGGCGATCAGGTGCGACGCACACCACAGCCAGAGTTCCGACATCAGCGCGCCCGGTGACCGATCGGGCGCGAAGCGCTGCCGCGATGCGCATCCAGCAACGACAACGGCACCCGGATGCCTCGCCATGCGCCTGCCGAAGGCCAGAATACGGTAGCGTACGGATCGCCAGCCAGATGCCCTGACACGTGTCGCCGCCGCATGCGATGCGCCCGCAACCGCAGCCCGGTGCCCGGGCATGCGCGCCCTTGAGGAAAGATCGACACCGTTACACCACCGCGTAATTCAACAGCGGCTTGACCGTGCCCCACTCCTTGCAGCTCGGGCATTGCCAGTGGTGGGTCTTGGCGCCGAAGCCGCAGCGGGTGCACCGATAGCTGGGATTGCGCACCAGCAACTGATCGGTGATGTGCTTGAGATCGTTCAAGGTGCCGACCGGGTCGCTGCCCTCGGCCAAGGTCAGGTCGATCAGTGCGGACTCTCCGCGCACCGATGGCCGATCCTTGAGCTGACGGCTCAGATAGGCCAATGCCGGCGCGACGCCGTCCTGCGCTTCCATCAGCTGGGTCAGCGCCAGCACCGGCGCGATCCCGCGATAGTGTTCGGTCATTTCCGACAGGAAGTTGCGCGCACCGGCGATGTCGCCAACCCGGCGATAGGCCGCCATCAGGGCGGGGATGATCTCCGGCAGATACTCCGGGTCGTGCCGCGCGGCGCGCTCGAAAGCACGCACGGCAGCCTCGTCGTGTCCACGCTCGGCTTCGATGCGCCCTTCCAGAATGCCGGCACGCACCGATGTGCCATCGGCCTGGTAGGCACGCCGGATCGCGAGCAAGGCGTCGTCGGGCTTGCCGAGGCCGCGGTAACGGTCGGCCAGTTCGCATTCGAACTGCGAGATCAGCTTGCCCATCGGCTCGCCGGTGACTTCCTCGTAGCGGGTGGCGTTGTCGATCGCCTTTTCCCAGTCGCGCTCGGCCTGGTAGATGCCGATCAGATGCCGCAGCGCCTGCGGCGCGCGCTGGTCCAGCTGGGCGAGTTCGGTGAACACGGTTTCGGCGCGATCGAGCAGGCCGGACTTCATGTAGTCCTCGCCCAGCGCCAGCAAGGCCTGCACCCGCTGCTGGTCGGTCAGGTCGGCACGCTGCACCAGGCCCTGGTGCAGGCGAATGGCGCGATCCACCTCGCCGCGGCGCCGGAACAGGTGCCCGAGCGCAACCTGCGTCTCGAAAGTCTCCTTATCCAGCTCGGCGATATGCAGAAACAGCTCGATGGCCTTGTCCGGCTGCTCGTTGAGCAGATAGTTCAGACCACGGAAATAGGTGCTGGAGAGGCGGCTGACCTGGGTATCGCCGTGGCGCTGGCCACCGCGACGGCCGACGACCCAGCCGCTCAAGGCCGCCAGCGGCAAAAACAGGAAGAACCAGAACCACTCGGTCAGGAAGTCCATACGTGCTTACAGTCCATCGAGAGGGCGCGGCTCGACGGCGGCGGGCGCAACTGGCCCGGCATCGGCACGACTGACCGCAACCGCCTTGTTGGCCTGGCGCAGTCTGGAATAAAGGGGAATGACCACACTGACCAGCACCATGCCGGCGCCGATCAACACGCCGACCAGCAACGCGACGATGATCGCGACTCCGGACGTCGTATGCACACTGGAGAACAGGAAGTCGAGCGTGACGTCCTGAGAATTGACCGCCCCGACGATCAGGCCGACCAGCAGGAACGCCAACATCACCAGCAAGCGAAACACCTTCATCGCGAGACTCCGTCGGGAAGGGAATTAGCTTAACCGAGACAGGATAAACGTAGCGGTAGAGCGTACCTCAGTCCGCCGCATCGGCCAGATCGACCGGAACCACCGAGCTGACCCGCTCGCGCAACTCCTTGCCCGGCTTGAAATGCGGGACATGCTTGCCCGGCAACGCCACCGATTCGCCGGTCTTGGGATTACGACCCAAGCGTGGCGGGCGGTAATGCAGCGAGAAGCTGCCGAACCCGCGAATTTCGATCCGATCGCCCTCGGAGAGCGCCTGCCCCATCATTTCCAGCAGCGACTTGACTGCCAGGTCCACGTCGTCCGACTTCAGATGCGCTTGGCGTCGTGCCAGGATTTCAATCAATTCGGACTTGGTCATGGGAAGAGTTGCTTTTTCGACTGACACATCGGAATCGGCCCGGGCAAGCCCGGGCCGATCCATCACGCTCGCTAGAGCGCTACGCGCTTACTCGGACTTGTTGTTGTTCAACTGCGCGCGCAGCAACGCACCCAGCTGAGTCATGCCGCCCGACGCAGCGGAGGACTGGTATTCCTCCAGCGTTTCGCGCATTTCGGCATCGTCCTTGGCCTTGATCGACAGCTGCAGGGTGCGGCCCTTGCGGTCCATGCCCACGAACTTGGCTTCGATCTTGTCGCCGACCTTCAGGTGCTGGGTCGCATCGTCGACGCGCTCGTTGGCGATGTCGCGTGCAGCCACATAGCCTTCGATGCCATCGGCCAGATCGATCGTGGCGCCCTTGGCATCCACTTCACGCACCGTGCCTTCGACCTTCGAACCCTTCGGGTTGGACGCCATGTACTGACCGAACGGGTCCTGCTCCAGCTGCTTGACGCCCAGGCTGATGCGCTCGCGCTCCGGGTCCACTGCCAGCACCACGGCTTCCAGGGTGTCGCCCTTCTTGTAGTTGCGCACGACGTCTTCGCCGGTGGTGTTCCAGCTGATGTCGGACAGGTGGACCAGGCCGTCGATGCCGCCGTCCAGACCGATGAAGATGCCGAAGTCGGTGATCGACTTGATCTGACCGGACACCTTGTCGTTCTTCTTGTGGGTGGCAGCGAAGGTTTCCCACGGATTGGCGGCAACCTGCTTCATGCCCAGCGAGATGCGGCGACGCTCTTCATCGACGTCCAGCACCATCACTTCGACTTCGTCACCGACCTGCACGACCTTGGACGGATTGACGTTCTTGTTGGTCCAGTCCATTTCCGACACGTGCACCAGGCCTTCGACGCCCGGCTCGATCTCGACGAACGCGCCGTAATCGGTGACGTTGGAGACCTTGCCGAACACGCGGCTGTTGGCCGGGTAACGACGGGCGATGTTGTCCCACGGATCTTCGCCCAGCTGCTTCAGGCCGAGGCTGACGCGGTTACGCTCGCGGTCGAACTTCAGCACGCGCACGTCGAGCTCGTCGCCGACGTTGACCACTTCGGACGGATGGCGCACGCGCTTCCAGGCCATGTCGGTGATGTGCAGCAGGCCGTCGATGCCACCCAGGTCCACGAACGCGCCGTAGTCGGTCAGGTTCTTGACGACGCCCTTCAGGATCGCGCCTTCCTGCAGCTTGTCCATCAGCTGCTCGCGCTCTTCCGAGTGCTCGCTTTCGACTACTGCACGGCGGGACACGACCACATTGTTGCGCTTGCGGTCCAGCTTGATCAGCTTGAACTCGAGTTCCTTGCCTTCCAGGTAGGCCGGGTCGCGCACCGGGCGCACATCCACCAGCGAACCGGGCAGGAACGCGCGGACATCCTTGATGTCCACGGTGAAACCACCCTTGACCTTGCCGCTGATGCGGCCGGTGATGGTTTCGTTCTTCTCCAACGCTTCTTCCAGCTCGTCCCACACCATCGCGCGCTTGGCCTTTTCGCGCGACAACACGGTCTCGCCGAAGCCGTTTTCGATGGAGTCCAGCGCGACCTTGACCTGGTCGCCCACGCCCACATCGATCTCGCCAGCGTCGTTACGGAACTGCTCGATCGGCACGATGCCTTCGGACTTCAGGCCAGCATTGATCACCACCACGTCGCCGCGCACTTCCACGACGGTACCGGTGACGATGGAGCCCGGCTTCAGCTTCGCCAGATTGGCTTGACTGGCTTCGAACAGTTCTGCAAAAGATTCTGTCATTTGAATTTACTCAGTTGAACACACGGGCGCCGATCGTCGGATTGCGACAGAGACGGACCGCCCAGCCTGTTGGTCGACCCCAACCACGGGTCGGATTGGAAGGAATAGAACCGCCACGCAGGATGCGTAACGGAGCTTTGGAACGCCTTACGGTTGGCGGGACAGGCCCGCTTGCGGAACGCTTACGACGACGTGCGGTCGGATAACACGCCGAGCACACGCTGGACGACATCCTCGATCCCGATTCCGCTGGTATCGATCAGCACGGCGTCTTCGGCCGGCCGCAATGGCGCCACCACCCGCTGCGCATCCCTGGCATCCCGGGCCATGATCTCGCGCAGCAGGTCGTCAAAGATAACCGAAACACCCTTTTCCATCAACTGCTTATGGCGACGGCCCGCACGTTCTTCGGCACTGGCGGTCAGAAACACCTTGAAGGCGGCGTCGGGGAAGATCACCGTGCCCATATCGCGGCCGTCGGCGACCAGCCCGGGAGCACGCCTGAATGCGCGCTGGCGCTCTTTCAGTGCGCTGCGAACCTCGGGAATGGCGGCAATGGCCGAGGCCAGCGCCCCGGTGGTTTCCAGGCGCAATTCACTGGTGGCATCCACCCCGTTGACCAACACCCGCAGCCCCGCCTCGCCAGCATCGTCGAACTCCACCCGGGTATCGAAGGTGCAGCGCACCAGAGCCGCCGGGTCGGACACGTCCAGGTCGGCCCAGCTCGCCGCCACGCCGACGGCGCGGTAGAGTGCGCCCGAATCGAGATAGTGCCAGCCCAGCCGGGCGGCGACGATTCGGCTGACCGTGCCCTTGCCGGCGCCGGAGGGGCCATCGATGGTGAGGACGGGCGACAGGTCGGTCATTCAGGTTTCCGGAAGGGCATCAGGCGGTAGTGTAACGCCGCTCGCTGCGATTGCGTTGCAACCACTTGAAAGCACGACGAAAAGCCGGTTAGAATCGCCGGCTTCATTGCGAGTGCACCCTCGAACCGTGGGCACTCTTCCCATCGAATCCAACCGCTTACACCGAGGTGTGCCATGAAAGTCCTGTCCTCCCTGAAGTCTGCGAAGACCCGTCACCGCGACTGCAAGGTGGTCCGCCGCCGCGGCAAGGTCTTCGTGATCTGCAAGTCGAACCCGCGTTTCAAGGCGCGTCAGCGCTGAGCCTTCGCGGCGCGTGCCAGACCCGAGAAAGCCGCCTCCGGGCGGTTTTTTCTTGGTCGTTGCCTTGCTGCAGGCCATCGCGCCCGCGTCCGCTGCGAGCGCCACACCTGCCTGGATGACAGGCACGCCCGGGTGCTGCGCGACCGGCGCGGGCCATGGTTTTTTGCTGTAATCGCCACTCGAATCTTGTCCACTGGGGAGTAGATGACATGCGCAACCGTTTGTTTGTGATGCCGCCGATCGTGCTGACAATCGCGTTGATGGGGATCAGCGCCGTCGCTTCGGCCGAAACGCTGCTGATCGACCGCGTCCAGCAAAAACCTGCCGCTGCCCTGCCCTTGCGCGGCGACAGCATGAGCCAGGTCGAAAGCCGTTACGGCGCGCCGCAGGAAAAGCTGGATCCGCGCGGCGGCCAGAAGCGTCAGTGGCCGACGATCCATCGCTGGGTGTACCCGGCGTTCACCGTGTACTTCGAGAAGAGCAAGGTGATCGACGTGGTGGCCAATCAGGCCGACGCCAACGAGATCGGGCCGAAGCCGCCGATCAAGTGATCGCGCGCCTGCGCCGCCACGTGCAGCGCAGGCCGGACCGCCACGCAAGCCGCGAGCGCCGTGCCCGTCAGCAACCGGACACGTCCTGCTGCGAATCTGCACCAAGGCCTGACGCGCGAGCGTGTGTCAGGATCGCAAGAGCCTGCACCGGGTGCAGGGTATCGACACACCTCCGGGCCGCGGTCCGGACACCAAGATGAGTATCTGCCAGGCATGACCGACCGTCTCCGCTTTCCCGCCGAATGGGAACCTCAATCCGCTGTATTGCTCGCGTGGCCGCACGCCGGGACCGATTGGGCCGAACGCCTGGCCGATGTGGAAGAGACCTACATCGCGCTGGTCACGGCGATCGCCCGCTTCGAGCCGGTGATCATCTGCGTGGCAGACGACGACTTGCAGATCTACGCCGAGGCGCGGCTGCGTTCGGCACGGCTGGACATGACGCGCGTACGCTTCGTGGTGGCGGCCTACAACGACACCTGGCTGCGCGATTCCGGCCCGATCACCCTGCGTCAGGATGGTGGCTTCCGGCTGATGGATTTCCGCTTCACCGGTTGGGGCGGCAAGTTCGAGGCCAGCCTGGACGATCAGCTGGTGAGTTCACTGGATGCGGCGCAGGTCTTCGTGCCCGCGCCGGTGCAGACGGTGGATTTCGCCCTGGAAGGCGGCGCGATCGAGACCGACGGCGCCGGCACCTTGCTGACCACCTGGAAATGCCTGCACGAGCGCCATCCGCAACGCAGCCGCGCATCGCTGAGCAGCGACCTGGCCGCGTGGCTGGCACAGGACCGCGTGCTGTGGCTGGACCATGGCTACCTGGAGGGCGACGACACCGACGCGCACATCGATACGCTGGCACGCTTCGCCGGTCCGGATGCCATCGTCTACCAGGGCTGCGATGCGCCTGGCGATTCGCACTACGCCGAGCTGCAGGCGATGGGCAACGAACTGGCGGCCTTGCGCAAGGCCGACGGGCAACCGTACCGGCTGTTCGTGCTGCCATGGGCGCAGCCGATTCTCGACCAGGGCCGGCGCCTGGCGGCGTCGTACGCCAACTTCCTGATCGTCAACGGCGCAGTGCTGATGCCGGCGTATGGCGATGCCGCCGACGCCGCTGCGCAGGCCGTGCTGGCCGAAGCGTTCCCGCAGCACGAAATCGTGCCGGTGCCGTGCCGCGCGCTGATCTGGCAGAACGGCAGCCTGCACTGCCTGACCATGCAGTTGCCCGCCGGCCTGCTGGCCGCCTGAGTTACCGTCCCGGCCGGCAGGCCGGCATTACGCCAGGGCGCGCTACCTTAGTGCGCCACCCAGTTGGACGTTTCCATGACCCGTCATTCCCTTTCCGTCGCGCTGATCCAGGAGCGCAACCACGGCGATGCCGAGGCCAATCTGGCCGTGATCGAGGCACGCGTGGCCGAAGCCGCCGCGCAAGGCGCCAAGCTGGTGCTGCTGCAGGAACTGCACAACGGTGCGTACTTCTGTCAGCACGAGTCGGTGGAGGAATTCAATCTGGCCGAGCCCATTCCCGGCCCGAGCACCGAGCGTCTGAGCGCGCTGGCCAGACAGCACGGCGTGGTGCTGGTGGCCTCGCTGTTCGAGCGCCGCGCCGCCGGCCTCTACCACAACACCGCCGTGGTGTTCGAAAAGGACGGCCGGCTGCTCGGCAAGTACCGCAAGATGCACATCCCCGACGACCCGGGGTTCTACGAGAAGTTCTATTTCACCCCTGGCGACCTGGGCTTTACGCCGATCGACACCTCGGTCGGCCGCCTGGGCGTGCTTGTCTGCTGGGATCAGTGGTACCCGGAAGCGGCGCGCCTGATGGCGCTGGCCGGCGCCGAGCTGCTGCTCTACCCCACCGCGATCGGCTGGGACCCGGACGACCAGCAGCCCGAACAGGAACGCCAGCGCGATGCGTGGATCCTGAGCCATCGCGGGCACGCGGTCGCCAACGGGGTGCCGGTGCTGTCGTGCAACCGCGTCGGCCACGAGCCTTCGCCGCTGGGCGCATCCGGCATCCAGTTCTGGGGCAACAGCCACGTGCTGGGACCGCAGGGCGAATTCATCGCCGAAGCCGGCCAGGAGCCGACGGTGCTGATCTGCGATGTGGATCTGCAGCGCAGCGAACAGGTACGTCGCATCTGGCCGTTCCTGCGCGATCGCCGCATCGATGCGTACGGCGATCTGCTCAAGCGCTACATCGACTGATCGCATGCCCGTCGCGCTGCGTGCGGTCCGCGATGCGGATATTCCGGCGATCACCGCGATCTATGCGGAGCAGATCGCCGGGTGCAATACCTATGAGTACGCGATACCGTCGAGCGAACAGATGCATGCGCGTATGCGCGCGATCGTGGACGCCGGCTACCCGTATCTGGTTGCCGAAGCCGACGGCGTGGTTGCTGGGTATGCGTATGCGAGCGCGTTCCGGGCACGTGCTGGCTATCGCTGGACGGTGGAGAACTCGATCTATCTCGCCGCCGGCATGCAAGGCCGCGGGATCGGCAAGGCCCTGCTGGGCGAGCTGATCGCCCTATGCGAGCAACGCGGCTACCGGCAGATGATCGCGGTGATCGGCGATGCCGAAAACCGTGCCTCGCTGCGCCTGCATGAACGTTTTGGATTCCGCATGGTCGGAGTCTTTACCGGTATCGGTCGCAAGCATGGTCGCTGGCTGGATGGCGTGCAGATGCAGCGCCAGCTCGGCTCCGGCGACACCACCCCTCCTTCTGATGAATGACCCCATGACCGAGCAGCTCCCCCACAGTCTGGACGATGCGCTTTCCGGCCAGCCTCATCGCATCGTCGAGCGCGATGGCGTGCGCTATACCTTGCTGGGCACCGCGCATGTATCGCTGGCCAGCGTGGCTGCGGTGCAGCGGGCGATCGGCAGCGGCCGCTACGACGCCGTCGCGGTGGAACTGGATGCGCAGCGCCTGCAGGCGTTGAGCGACCCGGACGCGCTAGCGCGTCTGGATCTGGTGCAGGTGATCCGCAAGGGGCGCGTGGCCTTGTTCGCGGCGAATCTGGCCCTGGCCGCGTATCAGCGGCGCCTGGCCAAGCAACTCGGCATCGAGCCGGGCGCGGAGTTGAAGGAGGCGGTCAGCCTGGCACGCGCGCAGGGCCTGCCGGTGCACCTGATCGATCGCGAGGTCGGCCTTACCTTCAAGCGTGCCTCCGGCCGGCTGGGTTTCTTCGGCAAGATGAAACTGGCCGGCGGCCTGCTTGGCGGGCTGTTCGCGGCCGACGAAGTCGGCGAAGAGGAGATCGAAAAGCTCAAGCAGGGCGACATGCTGGAAGCGAGCTTCGGTGATTTCGCCAGCGAAAGCCCGGAGTTGTACGAAACGGTGATCGCCGAGCGCGATCGCTACATGGCCACGCGCCTGCGCGAGGAAGCCGATCCCGACCAGCGCGAAGTGCTGGCCGTGGTCGGTGCCGGACATCTGGCAGGGCTTGCGCGACATCTGGAACAGGACACCGAGGCACCGGGCCCGCTACGCGAGTCGCTGGAACACGTGCAGCAGCGCAAGCGTATCCCGTGGATCACGCTCGGCATCCTGGCGGTCATCATCGCCGGCATCGCGGTCGGCTTCTGGCGCGGCGGCCTGAGCATGGGCGCAGACCTGTTGCTGCAATGGGCGATGTATACCGGCGGCATGGCTGCGTTGGGCTGCCTGCTGGCTGGCAGCCACCCGCTGAGCATCCTCACCGCTGCATTGGTCGCTCCATTCAAGCCGTTCCGTCTGAGCGTGCCGACCGGCGCCTTCGCGGCGCTGGTCGAAGTGCATATGCGCAAGCCGGCGTACGGCGACTTCCTGACCCTGCGCGACGACGCGCAGACCCTGCGCGGCTGGTACCGCAATCGCGTGTCGCGCGTGGTGCTGACCTTCCTGCTGACCAATGTCGGCAGCATGACCGGCGTATGGCTGGCCGGCGTGCAGATCTTCAATCGCCTGCATGGGTGATCGCTGGATGCGAAGCCCTCTTCTGTAGGAGCGCGCCCAGACGCGACGGGCGTCACCGGTACAGCCCGCCGCGCCCGGGGGCACTCCTACGGCTTGCGGCCAGATGCGGTCAGGGGGCAACGGACTGATCGGCGGCCAGCTGCAGGCGCACCCAGACGCCGTAGTGATCCGACGCCCAACGGCCTTCGGCGTAAGGTGTGTCGAACAAAATGCGCGCTTCGCGTGCGAGCAGGCGGTTCTGCTGGAAGAACACGTGGTCGATGCGCGCGGGTTTGGCGAAGACGTGCGTGTTCAAGGTGCTGACGCTGGCATCACCGTTACGGTGCACGCTGCCGTAACTGTCCCCATAGCTCTTGCGCAGCGCTTCCAGATCCAGCGCATCGGCGGCGGTGTTGAAATCGCCGGCGATCACCACCGGCGCCTGCGCGCTGGTGGTGGCAACGAATTCCAGCAGATCGGCGACCTGACGCGTCCGCGTGGCGGTGCCGTGTGCGTCTGCGCGTTCGTTGAGATGGGTGACATAGACGTTGACCGGCTGGCCCTCGACGTCGACCTGCAAGTGCGCGGCAACGCGATAGTCGTCCAGCGGCTGCAACTGCCGCTGGTGGCGGGCCAGCACCTTGCGCCGGCTGAGCAGCGCATTGCCATAACGCTTGGCCGCGCCAACCGGATCGACCGAGGCGAAGATGAGCTCGTAATCCAGCTTGCGCGCCAGCCAGCCGGCCTGGTTTTCCACGCTGCCGTGCCGCTCGATGACTTCCTGCAGGGCGATCACGTCTGGCGCCAGCCGTTTGAGCTGCTTGGCGATATGCGCGCGACGGCCCGGCCAGTCGTCGCGGTCGTGATGCAGGTTCAGCGTGACCAGGGTCATCTGGCGCACGGGCCCTGCCGGAGTAGATCGCATGCTGATCGGAGGCCGGCCGCCGTCCCGCGCCCGCTCGGTCTCGACCTGCTGCGCCGCCGGAGCAGCCTGTGCCCCCATCGCGCACGCCAGCAACAAGAAACGCGCGGCAAGCTGCTTGCTACCGGCACGCCACTGCCCTGCCCTTGCTGGACAAGGCCTCTGCACTACGGCGACGCCTTCTCGGCCCGCCGTACCGCGCTGGGCACATCGATCTGCACGGCTGCCGGCAGTTGCTGGATGCGTAACTCGCCGTTCTGCCACTCCACCGTTTCGCCGTTGACGCTGGCCTTGCCGGGCTCGCCCTGGTATGGCCAGGCGAAGACCACGCCGCCGGGCGGCATCAGCAGGCCGGGCTGCAACTGCAGCGTCAGCTGCTTCTCCGTGCGCTGCAGACTGTAATTGAGACGCCCATACGGAGTGCGCAATTCGGCAATCGCAATCCCCTTGCCTTCGAACCAGCGCGTCGGCGTGCCGGCGGCGATCACGATGCTCTGATCCGCTTCGCGCGTGTAGGCGAACATGTCCAGTACCGAGCGCACGAAGTCCGATGCCACCCAGGCATGCGGCAGATCGCCGACGAAGAACGGCGTGCGCGGCGTGCGCGACACCACTTCCGCCCACTGGTTCCAGGGCTGGGGCGCACGGTCCTTGAAGAAGAACGTGGTGGCGTCCCAGGCGCGCTCGCGCCAGCCGAGCCGTACGAACGCGGCGACGTTGCGCCACTCGTAGGGGGTGTAGTCCTTCCATTCGCGCTTGCCGTCGCGGCGGTCGGAGAACTCTTTCCAGTAGCGTTCGAAGGTGTTGTTCAACAGCTCCTGCGGCAGCCGCTGCTGTTCGCCGCCCGGTGTCAGCGCGATGGTGGTGGAGGTCGCATCGAAATCGCCGAGCTCGGCCGAGCCGGGCAGGAAATCGAGGGCGTGCTGGCGCACTGCCGCGCCCAGCGAGGCGATCAGGTCGCCGCTGAACTCATCGCGCGCAGCGCCGAAGCGGGCGAGGTCCTCCGGCTTGTCGAGCGCACCGGCCAGCATCGCGGCGTCCTTGTAACCGCGCAGTGCCCAGAAATTGTCCCAATACGAATGCACTGGCTTGGCCGAATAGCCTTCGTGGCTGATCGAGACCGGCATCATTCCGTAGAAGGCCGGATTACGCATGAAATTCTCTTCGGTACGTTCGCTGGCTCGTAGTTTTTCCATGTAGTCGAATGCGCCAGTGACGTGCGGCCACATTTTTTCCAGGAATGGCCTGTCGCCGGTGTAGCGGTAGTACTCGGCGATGTTGTAGATCAGCTCGCCATGGCTGTCGTTCTCCGGCACCGGATCGCTGCCGCGATCGTCCACACAGCACGGCACCATGCCGTCGGCGAATTGGTAGGGAGCGAACCAGTCGACGTAGTCGCGCACCACGTCCTCGCGGCCGAGCCGCAGCAGCCCTTCGGAAATCATCGCGCCATCGCGGATCCAGCTACGCGAATACGAGCGCGTGCCCGGCTGCAGACGCGGCCCGATACGCGAGATCAGCATGTGCGCCAAGGCGGTGCGCAAGGTGTCGACCACCGGCTTGCCTTCGACCGGCACGCTGATGCGTACCCGATCGAGCTTGTTGCGCCATTGCTGTGCCACCTGTCGCTGCGCGGTCTCGGCATCGAAACCGGCCGGCAGTTGCGCCGCACCGGTCTGTGGAATCACCACCGCCACTTCGCGCCGTTGGCCGGGCTCCAGCTTCCAGCGATACAGCAGCACGCCCGAGGCCAGGCCGGTCTCGTCCTTGACCTGGCTGGTGCTGGGCGGTGTTGCGGCGGTGAGATGGCCAACATCCATGCCGCTGTCGAAGGCGCTGGCGAAACCGGCGTCCGGGCGCTGCGCCGCGAACACGCGCGGCCTGCCGTTGACGCTGACCTGGCCGCCGTCCACGGACAGTTGCTCGATGCGGCTGATGCCGCCCAGGGTGTTGAGGAACTGCGATGGCGGGTTGACCTGAAACGGCCGCACCGCCAGCGCCAGGGTGAATTCGCGCGCGTCCTTTCCGGTGTTGTGCAACTGGTAGCGTGCGACCAGCTGCGCCTGCTCCGGCGTGCCTTGCACGAACGCAGTGACGCGCAGGTTCATCAGGTCGTGGTGCCAATCCACGCTAGGGATGGGCAGGTAGTCGTCCTGCAGGCTTTGCTCGCTGCTGACATCGGACCAGTGCAGGACCCTGCCGCCGGTGACCACGAACGGCTCGATGCTGAAACCGCCCTTGCCCACTTCCACCGCGCCGTCTTCGCCGATCAGGCCCTGCTCGGTGCCGCCATCCAGGCCCAGGATGGTCCAGTACGGCTGCTCGCCGGAGAAACCACGCGGATAACTGCCACGCGGCGTCTGCGCAGCCACCGACTTGATGAAGTCGTTGGGCGTGGCCGCGAACGCCAGCGGCTGCACCTGCACTTCCTTGATGCCGTAACGCCAGTTCGGACCGTCCTTGAGGTCGAAGCGGAGATAACGCGCCTCGGTATCGGGCAAGGCCAACCAGTCGGTGCCGCCGGCACCGGCGGTCACCGTGCGCAGGTCGCGCCAGCTACGTCCGTCGCTGGAGGAGCGCACCTGGTATTGCGAAGCCTGCAAGCCTGGTACCCACTGCACCACGGCACCGCCGAATTCGCGCACCTTGCCCAGGTCCAGGGTGACGGTCTGTTGCTTGACCGCGCCGCTGAGCCAGAAGGTGTCCGGCTTGCCGTCCGCCAGGCGCTGTTCCAGTGCCGGCGCGGTGTCGGTGATGGCCTCGGCCTTCAGCGGCGAGGTGTCTTCCGCCGGTAGCGGCGTCAGGGTCAGACGATCGAAGCACACCGTGCCCTTGCCGCCGACCTTGTTATAGATGGTGAATTCCACGTCCGCGCTGCTGCGCAGTTGCTTGTCCGCGCCCGGGCCCCAGGCCTTTTCGATATTGCGCTTGCGGTAGTTGAACGTGGCCCAGTTCTTCGGGAAGTTGAAGCCCGGCCGGTTGACCCACCACACGTTGTCGCCGCTGGCGTCGATCAGCTTGAACTGCAGGTCGTTGGAGGGCGATTCGCCGCGCAGCGCGAACGACATCCGGTAGTTGTCCGGATAGGTGATCGGCAAGGAGCGACGGATGCCGACATAGCCGGACACGCCATTGAAGTTGTAATCCAGGCAGAGCGCGTGTCCGCCAGAAGTGGTGGCTACCGGGCGCAGCGAACCGCTCACCTGGTTGGACACTACCAGTCGCCAGGCGCTGATGTCGTTGAAGCCGTCGAGCACGCGCTCCTGCGCCTGCGCCGCGCCCGAGGCGGCAAGGGCGGTCATCGCAAACAATCGCAGGAACACTGGCTTCACCCCTTCACACTCCCCAGCAGAAGACCTTGGATGTAGTAACGCTGCAGCGCCAGGAACAATAGCAGTACCGGAATCACCGTCACCACCGCACCGGCCATCATCAGTTCCACGTCCATGATGTGCTCGCGCGACAGTGCTGCCAGCGCCACCGGCAAGGTGTACTGCTCCTGGTCGGTGAGCACGATCAGCGGCCACATGAAGTCGTTCCACGAGCCCATGAAGGTGAAGATGGTCAGGGTGACCAGCACCGGCTTGAGCATCGGCAGCACGATCTGGAAGAAGATCCGCAGTTCGCTGGCGCCGTCGATGCGCGCGGCTTCGATCAGTTCGTCGGGGATGCTGCGCGCGTACTGGCGCACGAGGAAGATGCCGAACACGGTGGCCAGCGCCGGCACCACCACCCCGCCGATGCTGTTGACCAGATGCAGCTGCTTCATCAGCAGGAACAACGGCAGCATCGCCACCTGCGCCGGGATCACCAGCGCCGCCATCAGGATCTTGAACAGGCGTTCGCGGCCGACGAAGTGCAGCTTGGCGAAGGCATAACCGGCCATGGTGTTGATCAGCAAGGAGCCGAGCGTGATCAGCCCCGACACCAACAGGCTGTTGGCGAAGTTGCGCGCCATGCCGGTGCGCGCGAACAGCTCGTGATAGTTGGCGGTGGTGAACGACGATGGCAGCAGCGGCGGCGGGAAGCGGCTGGCTTCGCCTGTCGGCATGAACGACACCGACAGCATCCACAGCAGCGGCGCCAGGCTGATCACTGCCAGCAGCACCAGCCCGCCGTTGATCAGCACGGCATTCCAACGCGACTCGCCGACATCACGACTCATATCAAATCCTTCTTGCGGCCGAAGCGCAGCATCACCGTGGTCACCGTCAGGATGATCAGGAACAACAGGAACGCCACGGCCGAGGCGCGGCCGAGGTTCCACCACTTGAAGCCTTCCTCGAACATGAAATACAGCACGCTCACGGTGCTCTGCAGCGGGTCGCCGCGGGTCATCACATAGGGTTCGGCGAACAGCTGGAAGTAGCCGGAAATGGTGATCACGCCGACCACCATCAGCACCGGGCCCAGCATCGGCAAGGTGATGTGCAGGAACTGCTTCCAGCGCGAGGCGCCGTCGATGCGCGCGGCTTCGTACAGGTCCTGCGGAATGGCCTGCAACCCGGCCAGGAAGATCACCATGTTGTAGCCGAAGTTCTTCCACACCGCGAACAGCATGATGGTGGGCATGGCCCAGCGCGGATCGCCCAGCCAGTCGATCGGGGCGATGCCCAGATGGGCCAGACCGAAGTTCACCAGGCCGTACTTGATGTGGAACAGATAGCGCCAGATCACCGCCACCGCCACCAGCGTGGTCACCACCGGGGCGAACAGCGCGGTGCGGAACAAGGCCTTGAAGCGCGAAGCCTTGGCGTTGAGCAGCAGCGCCGCGCCCAGCGACACGCCGATGGACATCGGCACGCCCAGCAACACGAAGTACGTGGTATTCCACAACGACTTCCAGAACAGCGGCGTCTGCAGCAGCTCGATGTAGTTGCCCGGACCGACGAAACGCAGATGGCTGCTGTCGGCCAGCGCGTACAGGTCGAAGTCGGTGACGCTGAGCACCAGCGCGGCCAGTACCGGCACGCCAAAGAACATGCCCAGTACCAGGATCGATGGCGCGGCGAACACCCAGCCGGCGATGGAGGTGCGGCGCATCATCGGGTGGCTCCGGTGGCTCCGGTGGCTCCGGTGGCTCCGGTGGCGGCGGTGGGCGGCATCGCCGCGGCGGCAGGCCCGACATGTCCGCCTTCCTGCTCGAAGATCCAGCGGCGTTTGGCCAGGATGTCGTCCACGCGTTTGTCCAGTTCCTGCACGGCGGCCTCGTGCGATTGACCGCCGCGCACCACTTGCTCGGTCACCAGGCGCATCTCCTGCACGATGCGCTCCCATTCCAGCACCTTGGGCGTGGCCTTGACCCGCTCCAGCTGGTCGCCGAAGGCGCGGGCCAGTTCGTCGTTGGCCAGCGACGGCAGCTGCCAGGTACTGCGCCGCGGCGGCAGGTCGCCGATGATGGCGTGGAAACGCGCCTGTACCTGCGGCTGCGACAGGTATTCGATCAGCTTCCAGCTGGCGTCCTTGTGCCGCGAGGACTTGAAGATGACCAGGCTGGAGCCGCCGGCAATGCCCGCGCCGGGGCCGTTCGGACCGGGCAACGGCGCGGTACCCCACTTGCCTTGCATGCCGGGTGGCTGGCGCAGCTTGAACTCGCGCACATTCCAGGGGCCTGACAGATAGAACGCGTAGTACCCGTTGAAGAATTCGTACCAGACATTGGACACCTGGGTTTCGGAGACCTTCGGCGCCCAGCCGTTCTGGTACATGCCGTCGTAGAACGCCAATGCCTTGCGGAAGCCGGCGCTGCGGAAATTGCCGTAGTTGTCGTGGTCGCGCAGCAGGCGGTCGTCCTGCTGCAACGCGAAGGAGAGCTGCTGCTCGAACTCGTTGAGCGGCATCAGGATCGCATAGCGGTCCGGCCCGACATTGCGCTTGATCGCCGCCATCGCCTGCTCCATGCCGGCCCAGGTCGTGGGCATCGCGTCGTAGCCGGCTTCGCGCAGCAGGTCCTTGCGATAGAACAACAGCCGCGTGTCCACATACCACGGCACCCCATACAGGGTGCCATCGATCACGTTGGTGTCCCACACGCCGGGAAAATAGTCCGCCGGGTCGACGATGCTGGAGCGCGCCACGTACGGCTGCATCGGTTCGAGCGTGTCCAGCAGGGCGAACTCGGGCACCCAGGTGTTGCCCAGTTGGCACACGTCGGGCAGGCCATCGGCGGCGAAGGCGGTCAGCAGTTTCTCGTGCGCCGCGGTCATCGGGATGTTCTGCACGTCGACGCGGATATCCGGATGCTGCTTTTCGAAATCGGCCACCAGTTCGGCGACCACTTCGGCCTCCTTGCCCATGGCCCAGAACCGCACGGTCGTCTGCGCCGGATCGGTGCGGGTGCATCCCGCCACGCCTGCGCACAGGACGGCGGCCATCATCAGCAGGGTCAGGAGGCGCACGGATTACTCGGGTTTGGGGCGTTGCGAGGAATTCTGCCGCTGCGAAGGGTCTTGCTGGGCCTGGGCGGCGGCGGCGCGCGATTCGGCCATGCCCAGCGACCGCGCAGCTGCCCTCTGCTCGTCCTTCTGCGGGAGCGGCTGCGGTTCACCCTCGGGGGTGAGCCAGCCACCGGTGAATCCGGCCCGTTCCAGCCCGCTGCGGACGTAGGCGTTCTTCTTCATCACGTTCCAGACGAATTCGTTCTGATAGTTGGCGATCATCGCCAGAATCGGCCCCTGGTCGATGCCGATGTAGTCGCCCGCCACCCAGCCCCGGTTCGGAATCATGCGCCCGGTCTTGAGCGGGATGTCGTAGTTGAAGCTGGGATTGAATGAATCCAGGAAACCATAGCTGGAGTACAGGAAATCGCCGTAGCGCTTGTGCATCTCCTCGGTTGCAGGAATCACTACTTCCGGTGCGAACACGATCGAGGAGATCGCCGCGGTCGGCGCGATGGTGCCATCGTCGAAGTTCTCGCGCAGGCCGGCGCCGCGCGAGGAATAGTGGCGGAACTGCCGCTGCTCGCCACGGTATTCCTGGCTGGTGTTCTGCGGGCCATCGCCGGCGGTCAGGCCCCACACGTTCTCGCCGTAGTCCTTCCACTTCATCGGATTGTCGATGGCATAGTCGCGCTGGGCCAGCGTGGCGCGCCGACTGTTGAGGAAGTAGTCGATGCCGCGTTCGCGCATGTACTGGTCCTGGATATCGCGGAAGTCGATCCAGACATGGCTGTACTGGTGGCCGAACATCGGGCCGAAAGACAGGTATTCCTGGCCCTGGTATACGCCCCAGTCGTTGTTGTAGGTGCGGGTCCAACTGGTCCAGGCGTCCGGGTCCACCCCGTGGGTGGGCGAACCGAGCGCCAGGATGTACAGCATCATCGCCTCGTTGTAACCCATCCAGTCATGGTTGATGAAGCCGCTCTCGGGGAACCAGCCCATCGAGATCAGCGGCGCACGCTGTTGCAGCCAGCGCCAGTCCACCCGCTTGTACAGCGTGTCGGCGAGCTGGCGGATCTCCTTCTCGCGCGGATCCTCGCCATCGTAATACGACTGCGCGAACAGCACGCCCATCATCAGCAGCGCAGTGTCCACGCTCGACAGCTCGACCCAGCTGTCGTAACGCGCGCCCTGCTGCATGTCCAGAAAGTGGTAATAGAAACCCTTGTAGCCGGCCTTGCCGGTCCGCTGCGGCCCCATGGGCGCATCGCGGAAGAACTTGAGGGTGATCAGGGTGCGGTCCACCGCCTGGTTGCGGCTGATCCAGCCATTCTCGATGCCGATCGGATAGGCCGTCAGCGCGAAGCCGACCGAGGCGATGCTGGCGAACGGGCGCGACGGAAACCGGTCAGGCGACAGCCCATTGACCTCGTTGGTGGTGTCCCAGAAGAACTGGAAGGTACGCCGTTCGATATCGGAAAACAGCGGGGGCAGCGGCGGCTTGACCGGCTTGGGCGGCAATTGCGCCTCGATCAGGATCACTTTGACCGGCGCCTTCTTCTCCGCCACCTTGGGCTCCTCGGCCTGTTTGCAGGACGCCAGCACCAGCACGCTCAGCAAGAATGGAATCGTCAACCAACGCGACGCAGTGCCCCTGTCCATCCGTCCCCCACTTATGTAATCGATTACATTTCGCACACAAACCTACCCTATCCAGACGCCGAGTTCGACCGCCCCGGCGTATGCCCGGGCAGCTGGGGACCTCACCAGTTCAGGCCGAGGGCCCGAGGGAAGGTCCGCATCGGCGATGCCAGCGCTCCGCTCGGAGTGCCATAAGCCGTGTTCAAGCCCCGCAATAGTCCGGTATCGCCGTTGAAGGCGGCGTAATTGCCGCGGGCGATCCCGCCGAGGATATCCTCCCCCACCTTGAATGTGGCACGGCGCCGGTATCGTTCGGGGGCGGCGGCAATGCCGAAGTCCTTGTCGCCGAACGTCCCGTCCGGGGTGGCGCATGGTGTCTCCTGAGAGCTGTCGTGGTGGCGTTGCGGCGTTGCAGGAACGAGCGCCGGGTGGAAAGGACGTCCGAACGGTCATGCACCGGGCGCGCCGGCGCCGCAGGACGCGCGTATTGCCAGTTCGGGCGCAAGCAGCCGGCGGCCGCCATCGTCGTAGTCATGGTCAGGCGCTTCCACCAGCCGCAGCAATCGCGCCATGGCCTGCTCGCCCAGTCGCGCAATGCTGACCCGCATGGTGGTCAGTGCCGGATGGACGAAACGGGCCAGCGGAATGTCGTCGAAGCCGGCCAGTGCGACATCGGCGGGAACGCGGATACCGGCCTGAGCGAAGGCGTACAGGCAGCCGAGCGCCGCCATGTCGTTGGCGGCGAACACCGCATCGGGCAGCGTACCTTCGGCCAGCATCGCCAAACCGGCGCGGTGGCCGGAGGCTTCGTCGAAGTCGCCCGGATACTCGACGCCCTGCGCCTGGCTGCCGGCTGCGGCCATGGCATCGCGGAAGCCGCGCAGGCGCTCGCGCGCGTCGAAGTTCAGGGCCGGCCCCCCGATGAAGGCGATGCGCCGGTGGCCGATACGTAATAGATGCTCGGTCATGGCCACGGCGCCGGCATGGTCGTCGATGCTCAGCACCGGATACCCGCCACCGGGCAGATGGGCATTGATCAGCACCGTCGGCAGGGCCTGCGGCAGGTTGTCGGTCAAAAAACCCGGTTGCTCGGCGTAGGGAGAGAGCACCAGCAGCCCGTCCACCCTGCCGCGCATGGCCCGCAACGCCCTGCCCTGGGCCTCCGGATCGCCGTGATAACTGGACACCAGCAGATGCCGGCCGGCAGCGCGCGCGGCGCCGTCGATGCCGCGGATCAACTCGGAGAAGAATTCGCCGTAGAGATCGGGAAGCACCACCCCCATGGTCTGGGTACACCGGCTGCTCAGGCTGCGGGCGGCGGCATGCGGGCTGTAGCGCAGGCGTCGTGCCACCTGCACGACCTGCTCACGCACCGGGCCGGCCACGTTGTCATGCCCATTGAGCGCGCGCGACACGGTCGCTACGGACACCTGCGCTTCCCTGGCAACGTCTTTGATGGTGACCGCGCCCTTGGCCATCGTGCCGCCCTCTGCGACCGGATTGCTGAAACTGGCGCGGACTGTAAGCGTTTTCATTACCGGGCGTAAACCCCTCTCCTTACGCCGGTGGAAACGCTTACGGATCAAGCGTCTCCCGGTGACGGAGCCGTGAATTGATGTGCTGCGGCGCAACAAATACGTACTCACGTGTCCACAAGCGAAAGGAGACGGTGACCACAATCTGATAGTCCGGTGATGCGCAATCGCAGCGCAGGCGATGGGCTTTGGAAACGGAGAGGCCAAGTCCCCGACTGCCGATACACAACTTGTGTGGCGACGCGGCAGGCGGCGGCAGGCGCTATCGGTCCTGTCCTTGTGCCCTGCTGCAATCGGACCACTGCGATCTGGTCGCGTGGTTGGCGCTTATCCCGCCTCGCCCGGCGCGATCGCCTCGATCGACAAGGCATGGATATCGCTCTGCATCATCTCCCCGACCGCCGCATAGACGGCCCGGTGCCGGGCCAACGGCGGCTTGCCGACGAACGCAGCACTGACCACCCGCACATTGAAATGCCCACGTCCATCGCGGGCGCCGGCGTGGCCGGCATGCCGCTGGCTGTCGTCCACCACGTCCAGTTCGGTGGGCGCCAGCGCCGACTGCAGCGCCGCGCGGATCCGTTCGACCCGGCTCATGGCAGCACCCGCCGGAACGGCCGGACCTCGGTGCGTCCATAGACACCCGCTTCCACATACGGATCGGCGTCGGCCCACGCACGTGCCTGCTCCAGGGCGTCGAATTCGGCGATCACCACGCTGCCGCTGAAGCCGGCCGGACCTGGATCCTCGGCATCGATGGCCGGGCATGGCCCCGCCACCAGCAGCCGCCCGGCTGCTGCCAGCGCCTGCAGGCGCGCCAGATGGGCCGGTCGCGCCTGTTGCCGCGCGGCCAGTGCATCGGCCCGGTCATACCCCTCGATTACGTACCACACACGCCACCTCGCCAAGGACTTGAAGATCACCACGCCAATTCTAGCCGGCGCGGCGCTGGACACCGCCCCCGCGCACGCATTACCCTTGACTGCACTGCCACACGCAGCCGGACGCAGCGGCCCGTCGGCCCAGGCTCAACGCTCTTCCCGACGACCGATTCGCTGCCCAACGCCGGCCCGCGTAGACGACCTCCTCGCTGTTCCGTCGCCGCATGCCATACGGCGCCTGCTTGCATGTGGATTGGCGTATGTAGATGTGTGGGATCGTGCCGGCGCAGGCACGACATTGATCGCAATAACTCAAGGCAAAGCCCTGCAGGCGCGGCTTAAGACCGCGACCGGCGACCGTAAGACCCGATGTCGACCTGATGAATTCCGAACTCGCGCACGCCGCGACTCCGCCAGCCACGAGCGCGCCGCCACAGCAGCAGGAAATGCCGCTGGCGGTGGTGCATGGGCAACCGGTGCTGCAGATCCCGCAGGATCTGTACATCCCGCCGGATGCGCTGGAAGTCATCCTGGATGCGTTCGAAGGTCCGCTGGACCTGCTGCTGTACCTGATCCGCCGGCAGAACCTGGACATCCTGGACATCCCCGTCGCCGAGATCACCCGGCAGTACGTGGACTACATCAATGTCATGCAGGAACTGCGCTTCGAGCTGGCCGCCGAGTATCTGGTGATGGCCGCGATCCTGGCCGAGATCAAATCGCGCATGCTGTTGCCGCGCCCGCCCAGCCAGGAGGGCGAAGAGGAAGACCCGCGCGCCGAACTGGTGCGCCGGCTGCAGGAATACGAACGCTTCAAGCAGGCCGCCGAGGATCTGGACACCTTGCCGCGCATGGGCCGCGACAGCGCGCCGGTGCAGGCGCATCTGCCCGAGCGCGCGGCGGTCAAGCTGCCGCCGCCGGTGGAACTGAAAGAGATGCTGATGGCGCTGTACGACGTGCTCAAACGCGCCGAGCTGTTCACCGGGCATGCGATCAAGCGCGAGGCGCTGAGTGTGCGCCAGCGCATGGGCGATGTGCTCGGCCGCCTGGACGACGGCAAGTTCTACCGTTTCGAATCGCTGTTCACTGCCGAGGAAGGCAAGCTCGGCGTGCTGGTCACCTTCCTGGCGCTGCTCGAATTGGCCAAGGAGCAGTTGCTGGACATCGTGCAGGAAGCGCCGCTGGCGCCGATCTACGTGAAGTCGCTGGCGTTGGGCAATACCAATGCGCCGCTGCAATTCTCCAGCGAATTCGACGACAGCGATGCCGCCAACGAACCCACCTGAAGCCGATCACCGAATGGATCAAGCGCTGATCACCCGCATCATCGAAGCCGCCCTGCTGGCGAGCAGCCAGCCGCTGACGCTGGCGCAGTTGCAGGGGCTGTTTCCCGAGGAAGAGCCGGCGCCGCCCGGCAGCGTCGAACGTGCGCTGGAGCTGTTGCGCGAAGGCTGCGCAGAACGTGGCGTGGAACTGGTCGAAGTGGCCTCCGGCTTCCGCTTCCAGGTCAAGGCCGATGTGCATGGCTGGGTGGCGCGGTTGTGGACCGAGCGCCGTACCAAGTACACCCGGGCCACGCTGGAGACCCTGGCGCTGATCGCCTATCGCCAGCCGATCACCCGCGGCGAGATCGAACAGGTCCGCGGCGTGGCCGTCAGCAGCAACATCATCCAGGCGCTGGAGGAACGCGAGTGGATCCGCGTGGTGGGCCACCGCGACGTTCCCGGCAAGCCTGCGCTGTTCGGCACCACCAGGGGCTTTCTGGATTACTTCGGGCTCAAGCGCCTGGACGAGCTGCCGCCCCTGTCCGAATTGAAGGACATTGCCGAGCTGGACCCGCAACTGCCGCTGGACCGTGACGGCCAGCTGGACGGCGTAGTCCCGGCAGCGGCAGCGATGAGCGCCGACCAGGATGGGACCGATGCCGCCAACGCCGATGCGGCCGATGACGCCGCCGGCGGCGAAACGGCTGCAGATGCCGATGCGGGCGACGCCCCGGCAGCGGCCGACGCCGGCGCCATTTCGGCTGAGTCCACCGCCAACACCGCTGCCCTGGCCGATGAAGAGAACGCCGGCCCCGCCGATAACAACGGCAGCGAGGCAGCCGACGACGTCGAGGGCGGTGCAACCGAGCGCAGCGGCGCCGCGGACCACGCATCCGACACCGACCAGCACGATGCCGGCACCGGCGACGAGCGCGCTGCCGACGATCGCCCCACCGCCACACCGCAACACCCCGAGCCTGACTCGGCGCAGGACCCGAACACGCAAGATCCCGATGCCGCCCGCGAGGGCGACCCCGACACCGCGCCGGGCACGCGCGCGGATGCAGTGAACGAAGACGAAGACAACGCCGTCGCGACGACGACCGTGGCTGTTGACGAAGCCGATTCCGACCCAGAGGCCGACCCGCAACGCGGCGGCCGGAGCCAGACACATGAGTGACACCCCCCGCAAGCTGTCGTTGAACAAGCTCTCCCTAAAGCGCGACAGCGCGCCCGAAGCGCCCAAGCTGGAAGAGCGCCTGCACAAGGTGCTGGCTCAGGCCGGCCTGGGTTCGCGCCGCGCGCTGGAGCAGCGCATCGCCGATGGCCTGATCAAGGTCAATGGCGCCGTCGCGCAGACCGGCATGTCGGTGCGCAGCGGCGACAAGATCGAACTGGACGGGCGCAGCTTCGTGGCCAGTGCGCTGACCGAACCGGCGCGCGTGCTGATTTACAACAAGCCCGAAGGCGAAGTGACCACCCGCGAGGATCCCGAAGGCCGCCCGACCGTGTTCGAGTCGTTGCCGGCACTGAAGGGTTCGCGCTGGATCGCGATCGGCCGCCTGGACATCAACACCACCGGCCTGCTGCTGCTCACCACCGACGGCGAGCTGGCCAACGCGATGATGCACCCCTCCTACGAGGTCGAACGCGAATACGTGGTGCGCGTACGCGCCCCGGAGGACGAGGAAACCGTCTCCGACGCCATCATCGAGCGCCTGTCGCGCGGCGTGCTGCTGGAAGACGGCGGCGCCAAGTTCGACGAGATCGAACGCATCGGCGGCACCGATTCGCACGACTGGTTCCGCGTGGTGGTCAAGGAAGGCCGCAACCGCGAAGTGCGCCGCCTGTGGGAATCGCAGGGCTGCCAGGTCAGCCGCCTCAAGCGCAGCCGCTACGGCAAGATCGCGTTGCCGCGCGAGTTGCTGCGTGGGCAGTCGGTGGAAGTGGCGCAGGACAAGGTCGAGGCCTTGCGCGCCGAGCTCAAGCTGGAAGAAGGCGCCCCCTCGGCGCTGACCCTGCAGCCGGTGATCGGCCAGCGCCGCGCGGCCAAGTCCACCGTGCACGTGGCGCGCGATGGCGGCCGCAGCAATGCCTACGTCAATGGGCAGACCTCCGGTGCCGACGAAGGCCGCGAGCTACGCCGCTTCGACAACTTCCGCGAAGAGCGCAGTGGCCGCGGTCGCGGCAAGTCCGGCGGATTCAAGGGCGGGCTGACCGTCAGTGGCGAGGCGGCGGCCAAGCAGTCGCAGCAGCGTCCGTTCAAGCAACGCGGCCCGGCCAAGGGCGACCGCTCGCTGCCGGAGGGCAACCCGGCCGCGTTCCGCAGTTGGTATGTGCCCGATGGCGTGAGCACCGGCCCCAGCGGCCACCGTAATGCCGGTCCTGGCGGCAACAGCAGCGGCCAGGCCCGTCCTTATGCCAAGAAGGGTCCGGGCGGTGCACGTCCGGGTGCCGGCGGCCAGGGCCGCGGCGGCGCCGGTGGTCAAGGCCAGTCGCAGGGCCAGGGGCAGCGCAAGCATCCCTATGGCCACCCAGGCAACGCGCCGATCTTCCCGTCCGATCACGCCACCCCGGGCTTCAGTCCGTACGGCGCGGCGCGGCCTGCCGGTCGCCCCGGCGGCGGTCGTCCGGGTCCTGGCGGCAACCGTGGCCCGGCATCGGCCAACCGCGGTCCCGGCGGCCCAGGTGGC
>NZ_JAJGQG010000035.1:0-39655 GCF_020783795.1 Xanthomonas sp. NCPPB 1067 | reverse complement strand
GCCGCTCGGCCAGCAACTTCTTCAGCCGCGTGTTCTCGGCCTCCAGATCCTTGAGCCGCTTGGCATCGGGCACACTCATGCCGCCGAACTTGCTGCGCCACAGGTAGTAGGAGGCCTCGCTGAACCCATGCCGTCGGCACAGGTCCTTGATTGCCATGCCGGCCTCGGCTTCGCGCAGGAAGCCGATGATCTGTTCTTCAGAAAAACGCTTCTTCACGTCCAATCTCCTCGGGGTAGGGAATTGGACTCCAAACCAAGGTGCTACTCAAACTGGGGGGGACGTCGGTCCGCTGGACGAAGAACAGCGAAACAAGCTGCTGGCGATCGCCGATCGATGCCCGGTGGACCTGACGCTCAGCCGAGGGTCGGAGGTGTCTACCCATCTCGAGCAGAGCGGCGACCACCCATCGCGTGTGACCCCCGGTATCGATGCCGCGGTGAACGTGGCGCGCCACGTCGTCGATGCGTCAGCCGCAGGGCTGGGTAGCGCGCAGGATCGGAGCGATGTCGTAGACATTGCAGGTTGACGAACGGGAGCCCGCCCGTCAGGCCTGCGCGCACGTTGCGATCATTTGCGCTGGGGGCTGAGCCCAGACATTGCGCGGCGCGCGACAGGACCTGGCGGGTGTGTGTTCGCCAGGCAGCCTGCTCGCCGAGGCCAACCGCCGAGCCAGCTGGGTGCTGCGTGTTTCGAGGGCGTGCGAAGAACAACTCAGTTCGGTCGATCGCGCAGTCCGGGCAGGCTTGCTGACCCATGGCCAGGCATGCGCAACGTCCGCAAGCTGGGCAGCCGGTCGGCATGCGCGCGGTCTGCACAAGCGCCCTGGCAATGTGGTCGCCCTCGAAGCGAGCGGATGCACCATGCAACACACGACTTCCAAACAAACACGATGGCTTGGCCTGCTGGGCTGGTTGGCGCTGTGCTATGCCATTGCCGGACTGGGCGCCATGGCCTCCATCCAGGCCGCAAGTTTCTACGCGGAGCTGGTTCGCCCGGCATGGGCGCCACCGGGATGGCTGTTCGGGCCGGTGTGGACGGTGTTGTACGGGATGATGGCGGTGTCGGTGTGGCTGGTGTGGCGAGGCGGAGGATGGACTGGCGCGCGCGCGGCGCTGACCCTGTTCGTCGCGCAGCTCGCACTCAACGGGCTGTGGAGCTGGTTGTTCTTTGCGTGGCATCTGGGCGCGTGGGCGTTCGCGGACATCGTGGCGCTGTGGCTGGTGCTGGCGGCCACCATCGGTGCGTTTGCGAAACGGCATGCGCTGGCGGCATGGTTGTTGCTGCCCTACCTGGCATGGGTGAGCTTCGCGGCCGCGCTCAACTTCGCGGTGTGGCAACTCAATCCTCAGGTCCTCGGCTGATCCGGTGTCACTCAACGGATCGCTTGATCCCTTATCAAACACGCAGATCACCACGACGATCTGTCGCTCCGGCCGAAGTAACCGCAGCGGTTGGAATGCCATGGCGCTTGCGAGCAATACCGTCCACCGAGCGGTCCCGTGGCACTGGCCCGTGTGCGAAACCTGCGCATGTCGGTTACCGACGAATGCTTCAAAAGTTTCCATGGTAATCAATTGCTTGCGGGCGTCGTGCTTAAATCCCTGACCGGCAAGGTTTTCTGTCGCAGGCGCCGTGCGTGCAGGTTCGCCCATGCACGCCATGCTTGACAGGCTTCGGTTCGGTGATGTCTTTTGCATGCATGGTCAATGCCCTCGCCATCGCTTCGCAACCTTGCCAGCCCTCGCTGCGGGCCGGCATGGGCATGGCCGGTATTACCACCACCATTACTACCGTCACCATTTGCCCGGTGCGGCCCGTCGTCTTCGCGTAACTTCCGAAAACAACGGCCCCGCACCCGGATCAGGATGCGGGGGTTTCCCTCTCACCTGATGCGGACGGGGCCTCCCCAACGAGGTCTGTCGATGTCATCGCCCGCTGTTTCGCTCGACCCCGCCGCCGCGTCGGCGCCATCCCTCCGCACCGTGGTGCATAAATTCGGCGGCACCTCGGTCGCCGATGCCGAGCGCTACCGGCATGTTGCGCGGCTGTTGCTCGCCCGCGACGAGCCGATGCAGGTCACCGTGGTTTCGGCAATGAAGGGCGTCACCGATGCCTTGATCGAGCTGGCCGAACTGGCCGCGCACAATCGCCCCGAATGGCGCGAGCGCTGGCACGAAACCCGCGCACGCCATCGCGGTGCGGCAGTGGCGTTGCTGGGCGAGCACTCCGGGCCGACGGTGGAGTGGCTGGACGAACGCTTCGAGCATCTGTCGCAGATCCTTGGCGCCCTGGCGGTGATCGGCGAGCTGCCGCGCGAGGTGCTCGATCGCGTGCAGGGCCTGGGCGAGGTGTATTCGGCGCAGTTGCTGGGCGACCACTTCCGCGCGCTTGGCGAAGACTGCGCGGTGCTGGATGCGCGTGAGGTGCTGGTGGTCGATCGCGGCGAGCTGGGCGTGGATGTGGACTGGCAGGTGAGCGCGCAGCGCCTGGCCACCTGGCGCCAGGCGCATCCGCAGACGCGCGTGGTGGTCACCGGGTTCGTGGCGCGCGACCGTGCCGATCGCATCACCACGCTGGGCCGCAACGGCAGCGATTATTCCGGTGCGATCTTCGCGGCGCTGTTCGATGCCGACGAGCTGCATATCTGGACCGACGTGGATGGCGTGCTCTCGGCCGACCCACGGGTGGTGCCCGAAGCGGTGCAGCTGGAAACGCTGAGCTACGACGAAGCCTGCGAGCTGGCGTATTTCGGCGCCAAGGTAGTGCACCCGCAGACCATGTCGCCGGCGATCGAGCGCGGGCTGCCGATCATCATCCGCAACACCTTCCAGCCCGAGCATCCAGGCACGCGCATCACCGCCGACAGCGCCGTGAGCGGGCCGATCAAGGGCCTGACCCTGAGTCCGGATCTGGCCGTGCTCAATCTGGAGGGCACTGGCCTGATCGGCGTGCCGGGTACGGCCGAGCGCGTGTTCGCGGCGCTGCGCACGGCGCAGGTGTCGGTGGTGATGATCTCGCAGGGGTCTTCGGAGCATTCGATCTGCTGCGTGGTCAAGCAGCATGAGGCCGAGCGCGCGCGCAGTGCGCTGCTGCAGGCCTTCGCGCATGAACTCACCGTGGGCCAGGTGCAGCGTGTGCAGCTGACCACGGGCATCAGCGTGCTGGCAGCGGTGGGCGATGGCATGGCCGGCCAGCCCGGCGTGGCGGCGCGCCTGTTCGAATCGCTGGGGCGCGCGCAGGTCAACATCCTGGCAATCGCCCAGGGCTCGTCCGAACGCAATATCTCGGTGGCGATCGATGCCGCGCACGCGACCAAGGCCTTGCGCGCGGCGCATGCCGGTTTCTGGTTGTCGCCGCAGACGTTCTCGGTGGGTGTGATCGGTCCCGGCAATGTCGGTGCCGCGCTGCTGGATCAACTGCGCGTTGCGCAACCGCAGTTGCTGGGCAAGGCCAACCTGGATCTGCGGCTGCGCGCGGTGGTCTCGCGCGGACGCATGCTGCTGGACGAGCGCGGCCTGGTCGGCGACTGGCGCGATGCGTTCGCCGCTGCCGCCACGCCCACCGACCTGGAGCGCTTCACCACGCACTTGCTGTCGGCGCATCTGCCGCATACGGTGATCATCGATTGCAGCGGCAGCGCCGAAGTGGCCGACCGCTATGCGGGCTGGCTGGCTGCCGGCATCCATGTGGTGACGCCGAACAAGCAGGCCGGTTCCGGCCCGCTGGAACGCTTCGAGGCGATTCGTGCTGCTGCCGATGCCAGCGGTGCGCGCTTCCGCTACGAAGCCACCGTGGGCGCCGGCCTGCCGGTGATCACCACGCTGCGCGATCTGGTCGACACCGGCGATACGGTGACCTCGATCGAGGGCATCTTCTCCGGCACGCTGGCGTGGTTGTTCAACAAGTACGACGGTAGCGTGCCGTTCGCCGAACTGGTCACGCAGGCGCGCGGCATGGGGTATACCGAGCCGGACCCCCGCGACGATCTGTCCGGCGTGGACGTGGCGCGCAAGCTGGTGATCCTGGCCCGCGAAGCCGGCCGGGCGATCAGCCTGGAAGACGTACAGGTGGAAAGCCTGGTGCCCGAAGCCCTGCGTCAGGCCAGCGTGGACGATTTCATGGCCCGGCTGTCCGAGGTGGATGCAGTGTTCGCGCAGCGCCTGCGCGATGCGCGTGCGCGCGGCAACGTGCTGCGCTACGTGGCGCAGCTGCCGCCGGATCGCGCGCCCAGCGTGGGCCTGGTGGAGCTGCCCGCCGATCACGCCTTCGCCAATCTGCGCCTGACCGACAACGTGGTGCAGTTCACCACGCGCCGCTATTGCGAAAACCCTCTGGTGGTGCAGGGACCTGGGGCCGGCCCGGAAGTGACGGCCGCCGGCGTGTTCGCCGATCTGTTGCGGGTGGCAGCGGGCGAGGGGGCGCGCTTGTGAATCGATCCGTCATCAGCCAACCGCCGCTGTCAGAGGCAGGGGAGGCAAGGCCTGTCGCGACTGCCGGCGTACTGCAGCAGGCGCGCGCGTTTGCGCCTGCCTCGGTGGCCAACGTGGCGGTGGGCTTCGATCTGCTCGGTTATCCGGTCGAAGGCGTCGGCGACACGGTGACCGTACGGCGCATCGCCGCACCGCAGGTGCGCATCGCCGCCATTCGCGGCACCACCGTCGCGCTGCCGCTGGAGGCCGAGCGCAACACGGCAGGCGCGGCGTTGATGTCGCTGCGTGCGGCCTTGCAGCTGCCGTACGGCTTCGAAGTGGAGATCGACAAGGGCATCGCCTTGAGTTCGGGCATGGGAGGCTCGGCAGCCTCGTGCGTGGCTGCGCTGGTGGCCGCCAATGCGCTGCTGGAAACGCCGCTGAGCCACGCGCAGCTCTACCAGCACGCACTCGACGGGGAGGCGGTCGCCAGCGGTAGCCGGCATGGTGACAACCTGGGGCCGCTATTCCTGGGTGGGCTGGTGCTGTGCACGCTGGAACGGCTGGTGCCGATCGCGGTGCCGGCGGGCTGGCATAGCCTGCTGGTGCACCCGGAGGCGGTGCTGGAAACCCGACGGGCACGCGACGCCCTGGCCGGCGCCTATCAGTTGCGCGAGTTCGTCGCCCAGAGCAGCAACCTTGCGCTGGTGCTGGCCGGCTGCCATGCCGGCGATGCCGATCTGGTGCGCGCCGGCCTGCGCGATGTGCTGATCGAACCGCGGCGCGCGCCGCTGATCGACGGTTTTGCCGATGCCAAACAGGCCGCGCTCGAGCACGGTGCTCTTGGCGCCAGCATTTCCGGGGCCGGGCCCAGCGTGTTTGCGTGGTTCGAAACCCGTGCGGCCGCCCAGGCCGCCGCGCCGGCGGTCCAGGCAGGATTCGCCGCAGCGGGGCTGGAAAGTCAGTTTTGGGTATCGCCGATCGCCAGTCCGGCAGCGCGGTTGATCGAATGACTGCTCACCGCAACACGCAATCGGATTGCATGCGGCCTATCGCCCGCGCAGTGTCGGGCAGGCGGCATGCCGCGCAGGCCTCACTCGACCACGACCTCGCTGATCTGCAGCACCGGCGTCAGATCGGTGTAGTTGGCGATGTCGCCCAGGATCTCGGCCGCATGCGGGCCGAAGCCGGCGTTGAAGGTCTCGACCGACGCACAGAAGATGTGACACATGCCGATGAAGGCCGGGGCGCTGCCGGCTTCGCCGCCGCTGATGCCTTTGTCCACGGTGTATTTCAGGCAGGCTGCGCCCATGCGCGCGCTCACCAGCGGCATGTGACGGTCGCGGTAGTAGCTGTGGTCGAAACGCGCGCCTTCGCGGTAGGGATACATCACGCTGACCTTGACCATCTGCCGGCTCCACGGAAGGGTGCGCGCAGCATAGCGCCGCACCGCCCGGGGCGAGTGACCGGGCTGGCACATACGCAGAGCATAGGCGCCCTGGGTGCCTGTTCACCGATCGCATCGCCGGGCCAGGCCCGGTCTTCTTCCTGTCTGGAGTCATGCTGATGTTCATTTCCACCCGTGGGGGGGCGCCCGCCGCAAGCCTGAGCCAGGCGATCGCTGCCGGATTGGCGCCCGATGGCGGCTTGTATGTGCCGCAGACGCTGCCGCCGACGCGCACGCTGGTTGCCGGCGCCGATCTGGCCGCCACCGCCACCACGCTGCTGCAGCCGCTGTTCGCCGGCGATGCGTTGGCCGCCGAGTTGCCGGCCATCTGCGCCGAAGCCTTCGATTTCCCGGCACCGCTGGTGCCGCTGGCCACCCCCGGCGATTACGCATTGGAGCTGTTTCATGGGCCCACCGCCGCGTTCAAGGATTTCGGTGCGCGGTTCCTGGCGGCCTGCCTGACCCGCCTGCGACGGGCCGAGGACCGCCCGCTCACCATCCTGGTCGCCACCTCCGGCGATACCGGTGCGGCGGTGGCGGCCGCCTTCCATCGCCAGCCCGGGCTGCGGGTGGTGGTGCTATACCCGGATGGCCGCGTCTCGCCACGGCAGGCGCATCAGCTCGGCTGTTTCGGCGACAACATCCAGGCCCTGCGCGTGGCCGGTTCGTTCGACGATTGCCAGGCGATGGTCAAGCAGGCCTTGAACGATGCGTCGCTGCAGGCGCAGGTGCCCTTGAGCTCGGCCAACAGCATCAGCCTGGGCCGCTTGCTGCCGCAGATGAGCTATTACGCGCACGCGGCCCTGCAGCACCATGCCGCGTCCGGCAGCGTGTTGAATCTGGTGGTGCCCACCGGCAACCTGGGCAACGGCTTGGCCGCCATCCTGGCGCGCGCGCTCGGCATCCCGTTGGGCGAGATTGCACTGGCATCCAATGCCAACCAAGTGTTGCCGGATTACTTCGCTGGCGACGAGTACGCGCCGCAACCCAGCGTGGCGACGCTGGCCAATGCGATGGACGTGGGCGCACCGAGCAACTTCGAACGCCTGCGCTGGTTGTACCAGGGCGACGACGCGGCCCTGCGCGAGGCCTTCCGCGCCCTGTCGGTGGACGATGCGGCGATCGGCCACACCATCCGGCAGCGCCACGCGCACTGCGGCGAAGTGCATTGCCCGCACACTGCCACCGCGGTGCACGTGCTGGAACAACTGCGCGCAGAAGGCGCCGAGGGCGTGAGCGGCGACTGGGCGGTGGCGGCCACCGCGCACCCGGCCAAGTTCGAGGGCGTGGTGGAGCCGCTGATCGGTGCGCCGGTGGAGGTTCCGCCGGCCCTGGCGGCGTTGTTGCGGCGCCCGGCACACGCCGAGCCGCTGGCGCCGGACTATGCAGCGCTGCGGCAGCGCCTGCTTGCCGAGGCCGCCTGACCGAACGCGTTCAGCCCCCCGGGGTTGGAAACTGACGCGCGGGCGGCTATTTCTAGGCAGGTGCGGGCCCGGCGTGGCGCCGCGTTCGATGTGGATTGCAGCATGGGTTTTCGAGTGATCGCCGTTGCCACCGCGTTGTGCGGATGGTCAGCGGCCGGCGCGGCACAGGCCGCCGACGCCATGGCCGCCTCGCCGGTGGCGCCGTTGGGCGCACCGCGTGCCGGATTGATCGATGCGCTGGCGCGCCAGGCGCCAGCGCTGGATCGCAAGGTGCTGGCGCTGGCCACCGAAGCCTTGCATTGCGCACGGCAGCGCCAACAGGTGGGCGACGACCGCGTACTCAGCGTGATCGATTACAGCCGGCCGTCGACCGAGCGCAGGCTCTGGGTGTTCGATCTGGCGCGGCAGCGGCTGCTGTTCAAGGAATGGGTGGCGCATGGGCGCAATACCGGCGAGAACCTGGCCGCGACGTTCTCCAACACCGACGGCAGCTTCCAGTCCAGCCTGGGCGCGTTCACCGCGCAAGAGTCGTACACCGGCCAGAACGGCTATTCATTGCGCCTCAAGGGTCTGGAACCGGGGTTCAACGACCATGCGCGCGACCGCGCCATCGTCATCCACGGCGCGCCCTACGTGAGCGAGGCGATCATCCGTAGTCAGGGCCGGCTCGGCCGCAGCCTGGGTTGCCCGGCGGTACGGCCGGCGGTGGCCAGGCAACTGATCGACACCTTGCGCGACGGTGCATTCGTGTTCGCCTATTACCCCGACCGCACTTGGCTGCGGCAGTCACAGCTGCTGCATGGCGGATGCGGTAAGGCAGTGGCGGCGGTTGGCGGGCATTGAGGCACTGGCGACGATGTTCCGGCGCAGAGGCCGGATCGTGACTGCCACCTGCCGCGCTCTACATCGTGAGAAAGACAGCGAGGCGCTTCTTCAGACCGTTTCGCCGGCCAGGCTGCGCAGTGCCGCGTAATCGAGGATCTGCACCAGATGCAGCTGCGGCAGCGCGATCAGTTGCTGCTGCCTGAGTTTGGTGAACGTGCGGCTCACCGTTTCCATGGTCAGGCCGAGATGGTCGGCGATGTCGCTGCGGCTCATCGGTAGTGCCACAGTATCGCCGGTGGCGCCGGGCTGGGTGGAGCGGGCGGCCAATCGCAGCAGGAAGTGCGCCAGCCGCTCGCCGGGCTGCAACCGCGCCAGCACCAGGCCGGTGTCCTGTGCGGCGGCCAACTCCATGCTGGCGCGCTGCAGCAGCTTGCGCTCCAACTGTGGATAGCGCTCGCGCAACTGGCGCATCTGCGTCATCGGCGTGCGACAGACCCGGGTTTCGACGATGGCTTCGATATCGTGCCGGTGCTGCGGGGTCTCGGTCAGCCCCACGTAGTCGCCGGGCAGGACGAAGCCGGTGATCTGGCGGCGGCCGTCGGCCAGGGTGCGCACCATGCGCAAGGCGCCGGAGGTGACGGTGTAGACGTGATGACGGGGCTCGCCGGCCCGGACCAGCGTGTTGCCGGGCGCATGCACCGAACTGCTGGTGGCCTGGTCCAGCGCCTGCATTTCCACTGGCGACAGCGCCGCACAGATCGCCCGGCCGCGGACCGCGCACAGCATGCAATCGGACAGGCGTGCATGGGTGGTGGCGGCCGCGCCGGGCGCCTGGCAGGTCACGCTGGGATCTGAAAGCTGACGGTACATGGGTCACGCACTGCCTGGGACGCGCGGGAATGATACGCCATGCGGTCAGTCCGCCCGCCCAACCGGTAGAATTGTCGGCTCGCCCCCACGTCGTCCTGCAGGAGTTCCGCTCGTGATCAAGCCCCGTACGCCGCCCGGCATCATGGAATTGCTGCCACGCGAGCAGATCGCGTTCCAGCGCATGCTGGACGTCATCCGCCGCAACTACGAGCGGTTCGGGTTCCTGCCGGTGGAGACCCCGGTGTTCGAGCTGTCCGATGTGCTGCTGACCAAATCCGGCGGCGAGACCGAGCGCCAGGTGTACTTCGTGCAGTCCACCGGTGCGCTGGCCAACGCGGCCGCGGCGGCCGACGAGGGTGCCGACCATGGCGGCTTGCCCGAACTCGCATTGCGCTTCGACCTGACCGTGCCGCTGGCGCGTTATGTCGCCGAGCACGAGCACGACTTGAGCTTTCCGTTCCGTCGTTACCAGATGCAGCGCGTGTACCGCGGCGAGCGCGCGCAGCGCGGGCGTTTCCGTGAGTTCTATCAGTGCGACATCGACGTGATCGGCAAGGATGCGTTGAGCATCCGCTACGACGCCGAAGTGCTGGCGGTGATCCACGCGGTGTTCGCCGAACTGGGCATCGGCGATTTCAAGGTGCAGTTGAACAACCGCAAGTTACTGCGTGGGTTCTTCGAAAGCCTTGGCGTGGCCGAGGGCGAGCTGCAACTGGCGGTGTTGCGCGAGGTGGACAAGATCGACAAGCGCGGCGCCGACTATGTGCGCGATACGCTGGTGGGCGAGGGCTTCGGCATTGCGGCCGAGCAGGTCGCCAAGATTCTGGACTTCGTCGCCGTGCGTTCGAACGGACATGCCGATGCGCTGGCGCAGTTGCAGGCGCTGGAAACCTCGGCAGGCGCCAGCGCCACGTTGGGCGAGGGCATTGCCGAGTTGCGTGAAGTGCTCGGGCTGGTCAAGGCGCTGGGCGTGCCCGAAAGCGCGTACTGCCTGAATTTCTCGATCGCACGCGGGCTGGATTACTACACCGGCACCGTCTACGAGACCACGCTGACCGACCATCCGCAGATCGGCTCGATCTGCTCGGGCGGCCGTTACGAGAGCCTGGCCAGCCACTACACCAAGTCCAAGCTGCCCGGCGTGGGCATTTCGATCGGCCTGACCCGGCTGTTCTGGCAGCTGCGCGAGGCCGGCTTGATCCAGGACATTGCCGAGAGCAGCGTGCAGGCGATGGTGGCGCTGATGGATGAAACGCGCCTGGACGATGCGCTGGACATCGCACGCCGGCTGCGCATTGGCGGCATCAACACCGAAGTGCAGATGGAGCCGAAGAAGATCGGCAAGCAGTTCCAGTACGCCGCCCGTGCCGGCATCCGCTTCGTGGTGCTGGCCGGTGACGACGAACTGGCCCGCGGCGTGGTGGCGGTGAAGGATCTGGTGCGTGAGCAGCAGTTCGAGGTGTCTCGTGACGAGCTGGCGAGCACGTTGCAGGTAGAGCTTGAGCAGGCCAAGGTGATGCCGTAGGGCCGAGCGCGGCGCTGATAGAGCGCCGCTGTCCAGTTGCTCCTACCGCTTGCGGGAGAACTGGTGCGCAGCGCCGGTCATCCACCCGTCCCTTCTCCCGCCTGCGGGAGAAGGTGGCGCGCAGCGCCGGATGAGGGGGCTCTGGTTGTTGCGACCCAGCTGGAAGATCGCCAGCGCTTGCCCCCATCCGCCCTTCGGGCACCTTCCCCCGCGAGCGGGGGAAGGAAGCACAGATTTTCCCCTTTCTGCCACTCGTTCCTTCTCCCGCTTGCGGGAGAAGGTGGCGCGCAGCGCCGGATGAGGGGGCTCTGGTTGTTTCGACCCAGCCGGAAGATCGCCAGCGCCTCGCCCCCATCCGCCCTTCGGGCACCTTCCCCCGCGAGCGGGAGAAGGGAGCAGCCGATTTTTCCTCCTTTCTGCCACTCGTCCCCTTCTCCCGCTTGCGGGAGAAGGTGGCGCGCAGCGCCGGATGAGGGGGGCTCTGGCTGTTGCGACCCAGCTGGAAGATCACCAGCGCTTGCCCCACCCGCCCTTTGGGCACCTTGCCCCGCAGGCGGGGGAAGGAACATGCTGGCCACGGGGTGACAATCGCGCCTGCTTGCGTTAATGTACTAGTACGCTATTACGTTAACGCAATGAAACAACGTCCCGCACCCCGCGAATCCACCGACATTGCCGCCTCGCTGCAGATGCTGTCCGAGGCGCTGGCTTGCCTGCGTGAGCCTGGCGCGGTCGAGGCCTTCCTGCGTGACCTGTGCACGCCTGCAGAGCTGGAGGCCATGACCGATCGCTGGCGGGTGGTGCCATTGCTGATCAAGGGCGTGCCGTACCGCGAGATCCACGAGCTGACCCAGGTCAGCGTGACCACCATCGGGCGCGTTGCGCGCACCCTGGACCATGGCGCCGGCGGTTATGCCGCAGCCCTGCGCGAGCAAGCCGCGCGCCCTGTCGAATCCCACTGAGAGAACACGATGAGTGCTTCCACGGCAGCACCGGCACGCGACCGGTTGCGCATCGCCATCCAGAAGAGCGGCCGCCTGGCCGAGCCGGCGCGCAGCCTGTTGGCGGCCTGCGGGCTGAGCTGGCGGCAGAGCCGCGACAAATTGTTCTGCTATGGCGAATCGCTGCCGGTGGATCTGTTGCTGGTGCGCGACGACGATATTCCCGGCCTGATCGCCGACGGCGTCTGCGACCTGGGCATCGTCGGCCAGAACGAGCTGGACGAGCAGGCTGCCGAGCGCCGCCGCAACGGCCTGCCGGCGGCGTATCACGCCGTGCGCGGCATGGGCTTTGGCCAGTGCCGCTTGATGCTGGCGGTGCCGGAGGAGTGGGACTGGCAAGGCGTGGCGCAACTGGCCGGCAAGCGCATCGCCACCAGCTACCCGGCGATCCTGGCCGACTGGCTGGAACAACAAGGTATCGAGGCGACGGTAGTGGAACTGTCCGGCTCGGTGGAGATCGCCCCGCGCCTGGGCACCGCCGATCTGATCTGCGATCTGGTCTCCAGCGGTGCCACGCTGGCCGCCAACCAGCTCAAGCCGGTGGAACTGGTGATGGAAAGCGAGGCCGTGCTGGCCGGCGCGGTGCGCGAACCGGCCGATGCACGCGCCGCGCTGCTGGCGATGTTGCTGCGTCGCATGGACGGGGTGCTCAAGCTGCGCGACAGCAAGCTGCTGATGTTCCGCGCCGAGCAAACCCACGTCGAGGCGCTGCGCCGTCTGCTGCCCGACGCCGAGCCATTGGTGCAACTGCCCGACGACGGCAACGGCGCGTTGCGCCTGCAGACCATGTGCCACGGTGCGGTGACCTGGCAACGGCTGGAAGAACTCGAACGCGCAGGTGCGCAAGGCTTGATGGTGTTGACGGTGGAGCGCTCGCTGGCATGAATGGTCTCGATTGGTCCCGATTGGACAGCGCCGCACGCGCCGCTGCATTGACGCGTCCGGTACAGACCGTGGCCACGCAGACGCGTGATGCGGTCGCTGCATTGATTGCCGACGTCCGCACGCGCGGCGACGCCGCATTGCGCGAGATCACCGCGCGCTTCGACGGCGTATCGCTGGACAGCTTCGTCGTCACCGCAGCGGAGTTCGCCGCTGCCGACGCCGCGGTGGCGCCGGAGTTGCGCCAGGCCATGCAGGATGCAGTGGCGCGGATCGACAGCTTTCATCGTGCGGGCATGAGCGAGGGCTATGCGGTGGAAACCGCGCCCGGCGTGATCTGCGAAAAGATCGTGCGGCCGATCGGCCGGGTGGGCCTGTATGTGCCGGCCGGCAGCGCGCCATTGCCGTCGACCGCGTTGATGCTCGGTGTGCCGGCACGGCTGGCCGGTTGCCGCGAAGTGGTGTTGTGCACGCCGCCGCGCAAGGACGGCAGCGTGGACCCGGCGGTGCTGGTCGCCGCGCAGCTCACCGGCGTGCGCCAGGTGTTCAAGCTCGGCGGTGCGCAGGCGATCGCCGCGATGGCCTATGGCACCGAGTCGGTGCCGGGCTGCGACAAGTTGTTCGGGCCGGGCAACAGCTATGTCACTGAAGCCAAGCAGCAGGTGGCGCAGTCCGGTGCGGCGGCGATCGACATGCCGGCCGGCCCGTCGGAAGTGCTGGTGATCGCCGATGCCGGTGCACAACCGGCCTTTGTCGCCGCCGACCTGCTTTCGCAGGCCGAACACGGCCCGGATTCGCAGGTGTTGCTGTTGTCCGATAGCGATGCGTTGATCGCGGCGGTGCAGGCGCAGTTGGAGGTACAGCTGGCGAGGCTGTCGCGTGCCGACATCGCGCGCCAGGCGCTGGCGCAATCGCGGTTGATCAAGGTGCAGTCGCTCGACGAAGCGTTTGCGATCAGCAACCGTTATGCGCCGGAGCATTTGATCCTCGCGCTGCGCGAACCGCGTGCATGGCTGGGCCAGGTCGAGGCCGCTGGTTCGGTGTTCCTCGGCGACTACACGCCGGAAGCGCTCGGCGACTACTGCAGCGGCACCAACCATGTGTTGCCGACCAGCGGCGCGGCGCGCGCGTACAGTGGCGTGAGCGTGGCCAGCTTCCAGAACATGCTCAGCGTGCAGGCGGCCAGCAAGGCCGGCATCGACGGCATCGGCGAGTGCGCCTTGATCCTGGCGCGTGCCGAAGGGCTGGATGCGCACGCCAATGCGGTGGCGCTGCGGATGGGAGTGGCCGCATGAGCACGCCATCGATCCTGGATCTGGTCCGCGAAGATCTGCGTGCGTTCGCCGGTTATTCGTCAGCGCGCACCAGCGCCTTGCAGGGCGATGTGTGGCTCAACGCCAACGAGTCGGCCTGGGGCAACCCCGCCGATCCGCAGGGCAGCACACGCCGCTATCCGGACCCGCAGCCCAAGGGCCTGCGCAATGCGCTTGCAGGGCTGTACGGCTGTGCGCCGGAACAGCTGTTGATCGGCCGTGGCAGCGACGAGGGGATCGATCTGCTGGTGCGCGGTCTGTGCGTGCCCGAGCGCGATGCGGTGGTGGTCACCCCCCCGGTGTTCGGCATGTATGCGGTGTGCGCCAGGCTGCAGAACGCACCGCTGATGGAGGTGCCGCTGGTCGATGGCCGCGATGGCTTCCATGCCGATATTCCGGCCATCGTGGAGGCCGCGCTCGCGGCGAAGGCGAAGCTGGTGTTCCTGTGCTCGCCCTCCAACCCGGCCGGCTCGGCGATTGCGCTGCAGGACATCGAAACCGCACTACAGGCCCTGCAAGGCAAGGCATTGGTGGTCGTCGACGAAGCCTATGGCGAATTTTCAGATGTGCCATCGGCGGTCGGTCTGCTCGATCGCTACGACAACCTGGCCGTGCTGCGCACCTTGTCCAAGGCCCATGCACTGGCGGCCGCGCGGATCGGCAGCCTGATCGCCAACGCCGAATTGATTGCCTTGCTGCGCCGCTGCCAGGCGCCGTACCCGGTGCCCACGCCGTGCGCGGCGATGGCCGAGCAGGGCTTGTCCGCGCCGGCACTGGAGGTGACCCGCCGGCGCGTTGCCGAGCTGCGCAGCGAACGCGAGCGCATGCGCGTGGCGCTGGCAGGTCTGCCAGGCGTACGTCGGGTCTATGCATCGCAGGGTAACTTCCTGCTGGTGCGCTTCGATGATGCCGAGGCTGCGTTCCAGGCGCTGCTGGAAGCCGGGGTGGTGGTGCGCGACCAACGCGCGGTGCCGTGCCTCTCCGATGCGTTGCGCATTACGCTGGGCACGGTCGAGCAGAACGAACGCGTTCTGGGCGCGCTGCAGCGCAAGCAGGAGGCTGCATGACACCGATCCTCTTCGTCGATCGCGATGGCACGTTGATCACCGAGCCTGCCGATCACCAGATCGATACCTACGAGAAGCTGCGCTTGGTCGACAACGTCATCCCGGCAATGCTCAAGCTGCGTGACGCGGGGTACCAGTTCGTGATCGTCACCAACCAGGACGGGCTGGGTAGCGACAGCTACCCGCGCGCCGCGTTCGATGGCCCGAACGACCTAATGCTGCAAATCTTCGCCAGCCAGGGCATCGAGTTCCGTGAAGTGCTGATCGACTGCAGCTGGCCGGCCGACAATGCGCCCACGCGCAAGCCCGGCATTGGGTTGATGGTGCCGTACCTGCAGGACCGCAGCATCGACTGGGCACGCTCGGCGATGGTGGGCGACCGCATCACCGACATCCAGTTTGCGCAGAACCTCAATATCCGCGGGTTCCAGCTGCGCACCACAGAGTTCGGCGGCGAATGGGACTGGCCCGGCATCGCACACGAACTGGCCGACGCGCCGCGTCGCGCGGTGGTCCAGCGCAATACCAAGGAAACCCGCATCCGTGTGGAGCTGGATCTGGACCGCGTCGCCGAGCCGCACACCGCCACCGGCCTGCCGTTCTTCGACCACATGCTGGAGCAGATCGGCAAGCACGGCGGCTTTGCGCTGGACATCCGTGCAGAGGGCGATCTGCACATCGATGAGCACCACACCATCGAAGACACCGGCCTGGCACTGGGCCAGGCGTTGCGCGAAGCGCTGGGCAACAAGCGCGGCATCGGCCGCTACGGCTTCGATCCGTCGCACAGCCCATGGCTTGCGGCAGGCGAGGGCGCACACCATGGCTTCACCCTGCCGATGGACGAAACCATCGCCAGCGCCGCGCTGGATTTCAGTGGCCGGCCGTACTTCGTGTTCGACGGCGACTTCAAGCGCGAGCGCGTGGGCGACATGCCGACCGAGCTGGTGCCGCATTTCTTCCGTTCGATCTGCGATGCCTCCGGCTTGAATCTGCATCTGAGCGTGCGTGGCGACAACGATCACCACAAGGTGGAAGCCTGCTTCAAGGCGCTGGCACGTGCGCTGCGCCAGGCGATCCGTCGCGAAGGCACCGCCTTGCCGTCCACCAAGGGCGCGCTATGACCGACCTTGCGCTGATCGATGCCGGTGGTGCCAATCTGGGCTCGGTGCGCTATGCGCTGGAGCGGCTGGGCGTGGAAGCACGGGTGGTGCGCGATGCCGCGGGGCTGCAGGGCGCGCAGCGGGTGATCCTGCCCGGCGTCGGTGCGGCACCGGAGGCGATGGCGCGGCTGCGTGCGCAAGGCTTGGTCGAACCATTGCAGCAGCTGCAGGTGCCCTTGATCGGTATCTGCCTGGGGATGCAATTGCTGTTCGAACACTCCGAAGAAGGCGATGTCGACTGCCTTGGCCTGCTGCCGGGCATCGTGCGCCACATGACGCCGGCGCTGGGCATCCGCGTACCGCACATGGGCTGGAATCAGCTGCTGCCGCTGCGCGAGTCCGCGCTGCTGGCCGGTTTGCCGGAGCGTGCCAGCGCCTATTTCGTGCACGGCTATGCGGCGCCGGTGACCGCCGATACCGTGGCCGCTTGCGATCACGGCGGTCTGTTCACTGCCGTCGTGCAACAGGGGCTGCGCTGCGGCGCGCAGTTCCACCCCGAGCGTTCGGCGGATACCGGTGCACGCATCCTGCGCAATTTTCTCGAGATGAGCTTCCCATGAGTTTCACTGTCTACCCCGCGCTGGATATCCGCGATGGACGCGTGGTGCGCCTGCTGCAAGGCGATTACGCCCGCGAAACCCGCTACGGCGACGATGTGCTGCCGCGTGCGCAGGCATTCGCCGACGCCGGCGCGCAGTGGATGCATCTGGTCGATCTGGATGCGGCCAAGGCCGGTGGCTACACGCTGGCCACGCTGCTCGGCGAGATCACCCGCCAGACCGGCTTGCAGGTACAGACCGGCGGCGGCGTGCGTTCGCGCGACGACGTGGCGCGCATTCTCGATGCCGGTGCCGCGCGCGTGGTGATCGGTTCGCTGGCGGTACGCCAGGCCGAGACGGTGATCGCCTGGTTGCAGGAATTCGGCGCCGAGCGGCTGACCATTGCGCTGGACACGCGCCAGGACGCTGCGGGTGCCTGGCAGTTGCCGGTGCATGGATGGACCGAGACGGCCGAGGCCACGCTCGATGAGCTGACGGTGCGTTATGCGCAGGCGGGTCTGCAGCATCTGCTGTGCACCGATATCGCGCGCGACGGCATGTTGTCCGGGCCGAACATGGCGCTGTACGCGCACGTGCGCGCGCTTGCGCCGCAGTTGCAGGTACAGGTCTCCGGCGGCGCGCGCAACCTGGCCGACGTGGCCGCTGCCAAAGCCTCCGGCTGCGCGGGCATCGTGCTCGGCAAGGCCTTGCTGGAAGGGCATCTGGATCTGGGCGAGGCCTTGGCATGCTGAGCCGGCGCATCATTCCCTGCCTGGACGTGCGCGATGGTCGCGTGGTCAAGGGCGTCAAGTTCCGCGACCACATCGACATGGGCGACATCGTCGAGCTGGCGCTGCGTTACCGCGCGCAGGGCGCCGACGAGTTGGTGTTCTACGACATCGGTGCCAGCCCGGAAGGGCGTTCGGTCGATTACACCTGGGTGGAGCGGGTGGCGCGGTTGATCGATATCCCGTTCTGCGTGGCCGGTGGTATTGGCGATGTGGAAACGGCGCGTGCGGTGCTGCACGCCGGTGCCGACAAGATCTCGATCAATTCGCCTGCGCTGGGCCGCCCGCAATTGATCTCCGAACTGGCCGATGCCTTCGGCGTGCAATGCGTGGTGGTGGGCATCGACTCGATCAGCGAGGACGACGGGCAATGGCGCGTGCGCCGCTACACCGGCGATCCGAGCAAGACCCAGGCGCTGCCGATGCGCACCCTGGACTGGGTGGCCGAGGCGCAGCGCCTGGGCGCGGGCGAGATCGTGCTCAACTGCATGGACAACGATGGCGTACGTCGCGGTTACGACATCGCCCAGCTGCGTCAGGTGCGTGCACTGTGCCGGGTGCCGTTGATCGCCTCCGGCGGTGCCGGGCAGATGCAGCACTTCGCCGACGTGTTCGACCAGGCCGATGTGGATGGGGCATTGGCCGCAAGCGTGTTCCACAGCGGCGCGATTCCGATTCCGGAACTCAAGCGGTTCCTGCGCGCGCAACAGATCGAGGTACGTGATGGGCAGTGAGACCGGGACAACCGCCAGCGCTCTGGATACGCTGGACTGGAACAAGGGCGATGGCTTGTTGCCGGTGATCGTGCAGGACGCCGACAACCTGCGCGTGTTGATGCTGGGCTACATGAATGCCGAGGCCCTGGCAGTGACGCAACAGCGCGGCGAGGTCACTTTCTTCAGCCGCAGCAAGCAGCGTCTGTGGACCAAGGGCGAAAGCTCGGGCAACGTGCTGCGGGTGGTCTCGATCGAGGCCGACTGCGATGTCGATACGCTCCTGGTGCTGGCGCGCCCGCACGGGCCGACCTGCCACCTGGGCCGCGCCAGCTGTTTTCCGAGCGCGCCCGCGCAGTTCCTTGGCAGCCTGGATGCGGTGATCGCCACGCGTGCGCAGGAGCGCCCGCATGGCAGTTACACCACCAGGCTGTTCGAGCAAGGCATTCGCCGCATCGCGCAGAAGGTGGGCGAGGAGGGCGTGGAAACCGCGCTGGCCGGCGTGGCGCAGGACGATGCCGAGTTGCTCGGCGAGTCCGCCGACCTGCTGTACCACCTGATCGTGCTGTTGCGCGCGCGCGGGCTGGGTCTGGGCGACGCGGTCGCGTTGCTGGAGTCGCGGCATAAGTAATCATCCGCAGGAACGCTCCCTGCTGGAGCGCGCCTGAGCGCGATGGCTTTACCGGTAACGCCCCGTCGCGCCCGGGTGCGTTGCTGCGCCAGATGGACGGGCTTGCGCGGATGGCACGCCAGAGACTGCGGTAACCCAACCCGGCCCCCGCTACAATCGCCGCTGGTCACCGCTGGAATGTCCATGCATCTTCGTCTCGCCCTCCTGGCCCTTGGCCTGCTTGCAGGCGCTGCGCACGCGCGCGATGCCGTTGTCGATGGCGTGGTGTTCGAAGAGCGCGACGGCAAACCGGGGCGGAGCGGTGATGAGCCTGGTGTTGCCGATGTCATCGTCTCCAACGGGCAGCGACTGGTCCGCACCGATGCGCAGGGGCACTACCGTCTGCCGGTGCGCGAAGGGCAGACCGTCTTCGTGATCAAGCCGGGCGATCGCAGCTTCGTCCCGAATGCCGATGGCCTGCCCGGGTTCTGGCGCCACTATGCGCCCAAGGGCTCGCCCAAGCGCAAGTACCAGGGGATCGCCGCCACCGGTACGAGCACCCGCAACTGGGATTTCGCATTGACGCCGCGGCAGGACCCAGGCGGAAACGGCTTCCAGATGCTGGTCTTCGCCGACAGCCAGACCGCCACCTTGGCCGATGTGGACTACTACCGCCGGGACATCGTCGCGCCCATCGTCGGCAAGCAGCTGGCGCGGCTGGGAACCACCTTGGGCGATATCGTCAGCGACGATCTGAGCCTGTATCCAGCCTTGAACCGCGTCACCGCGCAGCTCGGCGTGCCCTGGTTCCATGTGCCGGGCAATCACGACCTCAACTTCGATGCCGGTGACGATCTGCATTCGCTGGAGAGCTGGCGCGCGGTCTATGGCCCGGACACCTACGCTGTGGAAGAGGCCAACGCCAGCTTCGTGTTCCTGGACGATGTGATCTACACGCCGGGCGCCAGGCCGGCGTATGTCGGCGGCCTGCGCGAAGACCAATTCGCGTTCCTGCAGGCCTATCTGGCGCAGCTGCCGCGCGAGCGGCTGGTGGTGCTGGGCATGCACATTCCGCTGTTCGATGCGGCACCGGATCAGGAAACCTTTCGCCATACCGATCGCCGGCGCCTGTTCGCGTTGCTCAAGGACTTTCCGCACGTGCTGGTGCTGAGCGGGCACAGCCACACGCAGCGGCAGGTGATGCATGGCGCCGACGAGGGGTGGACGGGCGTGCGTCCGTTGCACGAGTACAACGTGGGCGCTGCCTGTGGTGCGTTCTGGTCGGGCGCGAAGGACGCCGATGGCATTCCCGATGCGACGATGAGCGATGGCACGCCCAACGGCTACGCGGTGCTGAAGGTCGCTCCCGGCGGCGATTACACGCTGGCCTATCACGCGGCGCGTGCCGCCGACGATGCACAGCTGCTGTTGCACGCGCCCAAGGTGTTGCGGCAGGGCGCGTATCCAGCCTGGGGCATCTACGCCAATGTGTTCATGGGCCAGGACGATACCGCGGTGGACATGCGCATCGACGATGGTCTCTGGCAGCCGATGAAGCGGCAAGAGCGCGCCGATCCGCGCGTGTTGGCCGAGAATGCGCGCGACGATGCCGCCGATGCACTGCGTGGCTACGACCGCTCGCCCGAGGCCACGCCTTCCACCCATCTGTGGCGCGCCGCGCTGCCGACCACGCTGGAGGTCGGGGAACATACTGTAGAGGTGCGCGCACGCTTGCCGACCGGTGAGTACAGCGCACGCACGGTGTATCGCCTGCAGCGCGCCGAGCCCTGACGGGCGCAGCGCTTGCCGAAAACACGAACGCCTCCACGAAGGAGGCGCTTTCGGGATCCGGGCTGGCAGGCGATGGCGCGCTGGCGGGGATCGATGCTGGCTGGCTGGCTTGGCGCTGGCTGGCCCGGGAAGTGTAGCGAGGCAGCGCAAGCGCTGACGAAATGAGAATTAGTCTCAGCGTGTCGAGGGTTCCGGCGCGTTCGGTGAACGAGTGGCGGACGATGTCGTCGCAGGCGCGGCGGTCCGGTCGCTGGCGCTTTCGATGGCACGGGACGAGTTGCCGTCGCCGCTCTGCGGTACAGCATCGACGCCGGCATCAGTGTCGCCGCCGGCATCCGGTACGCGATCCACTGGCGGGTACGGATACGCCACTGCCGGCCCCAGCGCCAGCCCTGCGCGCCAGCGGGCCAGCACTGGCGCGATACGTGCGCCCAGCGATTGCTGCGGCAATGAAGGCAGCTCGCCCTCCTGCTTCTCGCGTGCGGTAATGGCCGCCCTGGCCATGGTGAACGCCGCCAGCGGGTCGTCGGTTCGATTCATCGCATCGATCAACCAGGCCTGGCCGAAGTAGGTGGCATTGGACGTATTGCCGCAGCCGAACGAGGGGCGGTCCGCGCGCGCGGCGGTGAGGATCAGCGTGTCCGGCGTGCGCAACGCAGGAATGAAGCCCCCCGAGTAGCACGCCGACAGCACGATGATGCGTCGGACGATCCCGGCGTCGTCCAGCGCGGTGCGCAGATCCTGCGGGCTGATGAAATCTTCCTCGTTCTCGTCTACCTGCACATACAGCGTGTGATCTTCGGTGCCGTGCGTGGTGATGAACAGCAGCAGTGCGTCTTCCTTGCGGTCCATACGCTTGCCGACTGCGGCGAGCGTGTCGTGGAGATTGTCGTAGGTCGCCAGCGGAGCGTACGGCTGCTCGCCCAGGTTGTCCGGGTTGTTGACCAGGGTGACCACCCGGCCGCGCGCATCGAAGCGTCGCTCGAACAATTGCGCAAGGTACAGCGTTTCGTTACGGAACACATCGTCGCTGGCATCGCCGGCAAAGCCGACCACGTACAGATCGGTCACGCCGGGGCGTTGCGGCTGCAGTGCCGCCAAGGCCTTGGCAAGTGCGGCCTGGTCGACCGGGTCCGCCTCGGCGGCCGGTTGCGCGGCCGGTGCAGGCAGGACTGCGCCGGCATCGGGATGGCAACCGCCCAGCAGAACGGCCAGTGCCAGTAGCGTCAGCGTCAGCCGGATCGCGGGCGCCGCGGGCAACCAGGATGGGAGCGATGGGAACAACGCCGACGCCTCTCGAATACGCGTATCAGCAGGACTGAAATGCTGCGCCTGGAGGAACACCCGGCCGCTGCGCGGCAGGCGGGTGTCTTCCCTCACCGCGCTGGCTCAGAACGTGAGCTGCGAAAAGCTTTCCAGACGCTGGTGGCTGCCGATGTCTTCGGCCGAACGCGGGGTGGGGTAGTCCTCGCGGCGATCCAGCAGTGCGGTGCGCATGCCGGTGCGCCTGGCCGCATCCAGTTCTTCGATCACGTCCGACAGGAACAGGATATCCGCAGCCGGCACACCGATGCGTTCGGCGATACGGCGATAGCTGGCGCTCTCGCGCTTGGAGCCCACTTCGGTATCGAACCAGTCGGTGACCAGCCCGCTCAGATCGCCGGCATCGCTATGGGCGAAGAACAGCTTCTGCGCTGGCACCGAGCCGGACGAATACACGTACAGCGGAATCCCCTGCGCATGCCAGGCCTGCAACTGGATCGCTGCATCGGCATAGATGTGCGCCGTGAAGTCGGCGGTCTTGTAGCCGTCGCCCCAGATCAGCCCCTGCAATGCCTTGAGCGCGGTGTGCTTGCGATCCTCGTCGATCCAGGTCTGCAGCGTGGCGATCAACACCTCGTCCGGCACGTCCTCGCCGATCTCGTCGGCCACCTGGTTGAGCCAGTGGCGTACCTGCGGATGATTGCCGTGTTCGCGCACGTAGGCGGGCATCGCACGGCGTGCATACGGGAACAGCACGTCCTTGACGAACGAGATGCTGCTGGTCGTACCTTCGATATCGGTGAGGATCGCTTGCGGTCGTGTCATCGTCAGCTGGCCTTCTGAGGTTTCTCGGGGGCGTAGCGGGGGAATTGTTGGGCGATCTCGGTGCCGGTGAAGTGGCCGACCCAGCCGTCCGGCTCGGTGAAGAAGCGGATCGCCACGAAATGCGGCTCCGGCCCCATGTCGAACCAGTGCAAGGTGCCGTCGGGTACGGCGATCAGGTCGTCCTTGACGCACTCGATCTCGTAGACCTTGTCCTGCACGTGCAGGGTGAACAGGCCCGAGCCAGCGACGAAGAACCGCACCTCGTCTTCCTTGTGGAAATGCTCGTCGAGGAACTTGGCGCGCATCTCCTCGCGCTTGGGGTTGTCAGGCGCGATGCTCACCACGTCCACGGTCTTGAAGCCGCGCTCGGCGCTGATACGGTCGATGTCGGCGCGGTAGGCCTCCATCACCTGTTCGGGCGTGGCGCCTGGCTCCACCGGCTGGCTGGCGTGCCAGCGTTCGAAGGTCACGCCGATCTTCTTCAGCTCGGTGGCGATGGCGTCGCCGTCGCGGCTGTCGAACTGGGCATTGGCAGGATTGGTGTCGGCGAAGATTCGCAGTCTGCTCATGGCGGTCTGGCTCACGTAGGGGGACGGGCGGAACTCAGCGCGGGCCGCGCAGTTTCAGCAGTTCGAGTTCGCAGTGCAGCAGGAATTCGAAGGCCTCCAGATGACGACGTGCCTCGGCCATGTTGCGGCCCCAGGCATACAGGCCGTGTCCCTCGATGAGATACCCCCACATGCTCTGTTTGTCCAGCAGCGCCTCCACCTGCGCGGCCAGCACCTGCATGTTCTGGGTGTTGGCGAACACCGGCACGTCTACCGCGGTGTCGTGGGTGGTGTTGCCATCGAAGGCCTTGAGCAGCTCGTAGCCTTCCAGCCGGATCACCCCGCTGCCTGCATACAGGCGGGAAGCAATCGTCTGCACCGGCGAATGGGTGTGCAGGACGCAGCCAATCTCCGGAAACCGTCGATACAGCTGGGTATGCAGCAGGGTTTCCGCAGACGGGCGCAACGGGCGGCCGACGGCCTGGCCATCAAAGTCCACCACCATGATGTCTTCTTCGACCAGGCGGCCCTTGTCGCGGCCGGACACAGTGATCGCCGCGTGCTGTTCGTCCAGGCGGTGGGAAAAATTGCTGCTGGTGGCCGGTGTCCAGCCGGACTGGGCCAGCTCGCGGATGTTGCCGATCAGCAACTGCGCCAGCTCGTGCAAACGCGCGGCGCTATAGGGAAGGGGGGCAGTGGTCGCATTCATGCAGCTATTCTACTGCCCCATCCGGTTACGGCCAGATGGACGCGGGCCGGTGGTGCGCAACGGCCGGCCTGCTTAGTGCATGCTCAGCGCCGGTCGCGCAGGCGGCTGTGGCGATAGCCGTAGCCGAAGTAGACCACCAGCCCGGCGAGCGTCCACAACCCCATCAGCATCCAGTTGTGCAAAGTCATGGCCGACAGCAGCGCCAGGCAGCTCAATACGCCGGCAATGCAGATCAGCCACGCCGCCGGCATACGGAACGGGCGCGGCAGCTCCGGGTGGGTGTGGCGCAGGATCAGCACGCCGGCACACACCGCCGCGAATGCGATCAGGGTACCCATCGAGGTCAACTCGCCCAGTACATCCAGCGGAAACACCGCCGCCAGCAACGCGATGCCCACGCCGGTGATCACGGTATTGATGTGCGGCGTACGGTACTTGGGATGGATGCGGGTGAAGACCGACGGCAGCAGCCCGTCGCGCGCAATGATCATGAAGATGCGCGGTTGCCCGATCACCATCACCAGGATCACCGACGACAGGCCGATCAGCGCACCCACCTCCACCACCACGCGCAGCCAGGCCAGCTGCGGATGCGCGGCCACCGCGGTCACCACCGGCTCGTCGGTGCCCAGCAGGGTGTAGGGCACCAGGCCGGTCATCACCGCCGCCATGGCGATGTAGAGCACGGTGCAGATCAGCAGCGAAAGCATCATGCCGATCGGCAGGTCGCGTTGCGGGCGGTGCGATTCCTGCGCAGCCACCGACACCGCCTCGAAGCCGATATAGGCGAAGAACACCATCGCCGCGCCGCGCAGCACGCCCTCCATGCCGTACTTGCCGGGGCCTTCGTTGGCCGGGATGAAAGGCTGCCAATTGGCGGTATCCACGTACTTCCAGCCCACCGCGATCACCAGCAGGATCAGCCCGGTCTTCAGGATCACCATGGCCATGTTCATGGCCGAGGACTTGCGGATCCCCACGTAGCACAGCCAGGTCAGCAGCAGGACAATGCCGGCGGCGGGCAGGTTGGCGATGGCGCCGGTGGGTTGCAGCTTGCCGTCCAGGGGCGCGCTGACCAGCGCCGCCGGCAGGTGGATATCGAAATGCTCCAGCAGGCTGAGGAAGTAGCCGGTCCAGCTGACCGCCACCGCCGAAGCCGACACGCCGTATTCCAGCACCAGCATCCACCCGATGAACCAGGCGGCCAGTTCGCCGAAGGTGGCGTAGGTATAGGTGTAGGCGCTGCCGGACACCGGCACCATCGCGGCGAACTCGGCATAGGCCATGGCGCAGAATGCGCAGCAGATCGCGGCCAGCACGAACGACAGCACGATGGCCGGGCCGGCATGATCGGCCGCGGCCTGGCCGGTGATGACGAAGATGCCGCCGCCGATCACTGCGCCGATGCCCAGTGCGGTCAGCCCCCAGGGACCGAGCGCGCGTTGCAGGCCCAGCCCGTCGGCCGCCTCATGGCTGGCGTGAGGATGCTTGGTGGCCCAGAGTTGTTTGAACATGAAGCGGTTCCGGCTTGGCGCTGCGCGCGGTCGTTGAACGAGAAGACCGGCGCGCTGCGCCGGTCTGGGAAAGGATCAGGCCCGGCTGCCCAGCCGGCTGTGGCGGATGCCGTAGCCGAAATAGATCACCAGGCCGAGTACCGTCCAGCCCACGAACACCTTCCAGTGTTCCTGGAACGCCTGGAAGAACAGGAACAGGCAGGCCACGGCGCCCAGCGGGCAGATCAGCATGGCCAGCGGCACCCGGAACGGACGCGGCAGGTCGGGCTTGGTGAAGCGCAGCACCATCACGCCGGCGCAGACGGTGGCGAAGGCGAGCAGGGTGCCCATCGAGACGAGTTCGCCCAATACACTGAGTGGGATCATGCCGGCCAAGGAAGCAGCGACCACGCCAACGATCACGGTGCCGACGTAGGGCGTGCGGAACTTGGGATGCACCTTGCCGAACAGCTTGGGCATCAAACCGTCCTTGGCCATGGTGTAGAAGATGCGCGGCTGCGCCATCAGCATCACCAGCACCACCGAGGACAGGCCGGCGATCGCACCGATCTCCACTGCGGTCTTGAGCCAGGTCAGTTGCGGGTGCGCTTCCAGTGCGGTGGCCACCGGCTTGGCGGTCCCCAATTGGGTGTAGGGCAGCAGGCCGGTCAGCACTGCGCAGACGATGATGTAGATGATGGTGCACACCGCCAGCGAACCCAGAATGCCAATTGGCATATTCCGCTGCGGATCCTTGGTTTCGCCAGCCGAGGTGGAGACTGCGTCGAAGCCAATATAGGCAAAGAAGACGATCGCGGCGGCACGGAACACGCCGCTCCAGCCAAAAACACCGGGACCAGTGTTTTCGGGAATGAAGGGATGCCAGTTGGCTGGGTCGATGTAGGCTGCGCCAAAGCCGACGAACAGGCAGATCACCGCGATCTTGATCGCCACGACAATCGCGTTGATGAAGGCAGATTGGGTGATGCCCACGTAGCAAAGCCCACTCACTGCTGCCACGATTAGCACCGCAGGAAGGTTGAGGATGTTGCCTGAAGCTACGAACGCGCCATCGGTCCAGGCCAGTGGCGCATCTGTCAGTTCCGTCGGAAATGGCAGACCAAGCGTACCGGTGATGAAGCTAATCAGGTAGGCCGACCATGCGACTGCGACGCTAGAGCCGGCAAATAGGTACTCCAGCACCAAGCACCAGCCGATGAACCAGGCCACGCCCTCGCCGAGCGTGGCGTATGAATACGAGTAGGCGCTACCGGAGACTGGCATCATCGCTGCAAATTCGGCATAACACAGGCCGGCGAACGTACACGCCAAGCCGGCAAACACGAACGACAACATGACCGCTGGGCCGGCGTGATTAGCCGCGGCCTGGCCGGTCATGACGAAAATGCCGGCGCCGATCACTGCGCCGATGCCGAGCATGATCAGGTGCTTGGCGGTGAGGGTCCGTCGCAGCGTGGCCTCGCCTTGCAGGCTGCTGCCTTCGACCGGTTCGCCCGCATCGACGTGTGCGGCGGGCTCGATCGGTTTGACCCTCAACAGAGACTTCAGCATTCGGTACATCCCCAAGTGGCAGGCGTCGGGCGCTGGCGCCCAGGCAAAGGTGTGCGCCGCGTCCCGATAGGACAGGCAAGCGGCCTACCTTGCCAAAGCTACACGCTCACGACAAGCGCAAACGCAGCATGAATAGCGATAATGGCCATTTGGCGACCAGCGATCGAGAGCGACAGATGGCAGATGCAACCCTGCGGCAGCAACTGGCCGCCTACCGCGCGCGCTGGCCCGACGAAGCCGTGGTGGCTGATCAGTTCGCACAGTTGCTGGACGATGCTGGCGATCCGTTCGTGCGCGAGCGGGTCGAAGGTCATTTCACCGGCTCGGCCTGGGTGGTGAGCGCCGATGGCGCCCGCACCCTGCTCACACACCACCGCAAACTGCAGCGCTGGCTGCAGCTGGGTGGACACGCCGATGGCGACCGTGACCTGGCGCAGGTGGCCTTGCGCGAAGCCGAAGAAGAGTCCGGTCTGAGCGGTTTGCGGTTGGCAGACGCCGAGTTGTTCGATCTGGACCGCCACTGGATCCCCGCGCGCGGCGAGGTGGCCGGGCACTGGCATTACGACGCGCGCTATGTGGTGGTCGCGGGTGTGGATGAGACCTTCGAGGTCAGCGAAGAGTCGCTCGCTTTGGCGTGGCGGCCGATCGCCGACCTATTGGCCGAGCCTGAGCTGGATCCGTCGATGCGGCGCATGGCCGAGAAGTGGATGGCCCTAGGCGTGTGATGGGTGCTGGGCGCGCGCCCTCATCCGCCCTGCGGGCACCTTCTCCCGCAAGCGGGAGAAGGGAGTAGGCCGGGGAAGGAGCTAGCGGCAGAAGGGCGACCTGCACTGCCTTACTCCCGCAAGCGGGAGAAGGGAGTTGGACGGGAAGGGGGCAAGCGGCAGAAGGGCAACCTGCATTGCCTTCTCCCGCAAGCGGGAGAAGGGAGTTGGACGGGGAGGGGGCAAGCGGCAGAAGGGCGACCTGCATTACCTTCTCCCGCCTGCGGGAGAAGGTGGCGCAACGCGCCGGATGAGGGGCACTCTTGCATCAACGGATCAATACAAGATCCGCGTCCGCAAGGTCCCTTCGATCAAAGCCAAGCCTTCCTTCATCGCGGTGGCCTGCGCTTCGCTGGCACTGACATCGATCACCACGTAGCCAACCTTGGGATCGGTGCGCAGGAACTGGCCGTCGATGTTGACGTTGTGGCGCGAGAACAGTTCGTTGATCTGCGACAGCACGCCCGGCACGTTGCGATGGATGTGCAGCAGGCGCAGGCTGTCGGCATGCTCGGGTAGCGTCACTTCGGGGAAGTTCACTGCCGATAGCGTGCTGCCGTTGTCGCTGTAGCGCACCAGTTTGGCGGCCACTTCGACGCCGATGTTGTCTTGCGCTTCCAGCGTACTGCCGCCCACGTGCGGAGTCAGGATCACGTTGTCGTGCGCGGTCAGCGGCGACTCGAACGCGTCGCCATTGCCCTTGGGCTCGATCGGGAACACGTCCACCGCCGCGCCGCCGATCTGGCCGGAGCGCAGTGCCGCATCCAGCGCCGCGATATCGATGACGGTGCCGCGCGAGGCGTTGATCAGGTGTGCACCGGGCTTCATGCGGGCGATTTCGGCCGCGCCGATCATGTCCCTGGTGGACGGCGTTTCCGGCACGTGCAGCGTCACCACGTCTGCGCGGCCGAGCAGGTCGTCCAGGTCGATGGCCGCGCGTGCGTTGCCCAGCGACAGCTTGGTTTCGATGTCGTGGAAGATCACCTGCATGCCCAGCGACTCGGCCAGCACGCCGACCTGGGTGCCGATGTGCCCGTAGCCAATGATGCCAAACACCTTGCCGCGCGTTTCGTGGCTGCCGGCGGCAGACTTGGACCAACCGCCGCGATGGCACTCGGCATTCTTCTGCGGAATGCCGCGCAACAGCAGGATCGCTTCGGCGATGACCAGTTCGGCCACGCTGCGCGTGTTGGAGTAGGGCGCATTGAACACCGGAATGCCGGCCAGCTCGGCCGCCTCCAGGTCCACCTGGTTGGTGCCGATGCAGAAGCAGCCGATGGCGATCAGGCGCTTGGCATGCGCCAGCACCTCGGCGCTCAGCTGGGTGCGCGAGCGGATACCGACGATATGCGCTTCGGCGATGCGCGCGATCAGTTCGTCTTCCGGCAACGACTTGGCGTGCAGCTCGATCTGCGAATAACCGGCGGCGCGGAACACATCCACGGCGGTCGGGCTGATGCCTTCCAGCAACAGGACGCGAATGTCCTGTTTGGGAAACGAGGTTCTCTTCGGCGACATGGGGGAGCGCACTGCAGCAATCGGGCCGGCAACTATGCCAGATGGGGTGCCGGATTTGGCAGTCGCAGCGACCGCGCCAATGCGTTGCGGCCCTTGCGCTGCAACGGTTTCAGCTGAATCCAACACCGCGCCGGCGCAGCGCATCGCAGCTGGACGGGGCCGACGCACACTGGCACGCTGTGCGGTTCCTACCGCCGTGCCGCGCGCCATGACCGATCCCCGCATTGTTTCCTTGCAACAGGCCGTGCCCGCGTTGCGTTTGAAAACCGAGCCGGCCGACCTGGAGCACTACGGGCGCGACTGGACCCGGCGCTGGACCCCCAACCCGTTGGCCATCGCGCTGCCGGGATCGGTGGACGAGGTGCAGGCTGTGATGCGCTGGGCGAATGCGCAGGACGTGGCCGTGGTGCCCTCGGGCGGCCGCACCGGTCTCTCCGGCGGCGCAGTGGCCGCCAACGGCGAGCTGGTGCTGAGCCTGGAACGCCTGAACAAGCCGCTGGACTTCAACGCGGTGGATCGCACGCTCACCGTGCAGGCGGGCATGCCGCTGGAAGCGGTGCACAACGCCGCCCGCGAACACGGGTTGATCTACCCGGTGGATTTCGCTGCCCGCGGTTCGTGTTCGATCGGCGGCAACATCGCCACCAATGCCGGCGGCATCCGGGTGATCCGCTACGGCAACACGCGCGAGTGGGTGGCCGGCCTGAAAGTGGTCACCGGTGCCGGCGAGGTGATCGAGCTCAATAACGCGCTGATCAAGAACTCCAGCGGCTACGATTTCCGGCATCTGATGATCGGCTCGGAAGGGACCCTCGGCATCGTGGTGGAAGCGACCCTGCGGCTGACCGATCCGCCGCCGCCCGGCAATGTGATGCTGCTGGCATTGCCGTCGTTCGACGTGCTGATGCAGGTGTTCGCCGCATTCCGCGCGCAATTGCGTCTGGAGGCATTCGAGTTCTTCACCGATCGTGCGCTGGAGCATGTGCTGGCGCACGGCGCGCAGGCGCCTTTCGCGCAGGTCCATCCGTACTACGTGGTCACCGAGTTCGCTGCTGGCGACGAGGCACAGGAAGCGGCCGCGATGGCGGCCTTCGAGACCTGCATGGAGCAGGGCTGGGTCAGCGACGGGGTGATCAGCCAGAGCGATGCGCAGGCCGCGCAGTTGTGGCGGCTGCGCGAGGGCATCACCGAAGCGCTGGCGCGCTACACGCCGTACAAGAACGACGTATCGGTGCGCATTTCGGCGATGCCCGCGTTCCTGGCCGATACCCAGGCCTTGCTGGGCGAGGCGTATCCGCACTTCGACGTGGTGTGGTTCGGTCATATCGGTGACGGCAATCTGCATATCAATGTGCTCAAGCCCGATGCCACCAGCCAGGCCGACTTCGTGGCCGCCTGCGATCAGGTCACCAAGCTGCTGGCGCAGGCCCTGCAGCGCTGCGGTGGCAGTATTTCGGCCGAGCACGGCATCGGTCTGGTCAAGAAGCCGTATCTGTGGAGCACGCGCTCGGCCGCGGAAATCGCGCTGATGCGCGGCATCAAGCAGGTGCTGGACCCGCGTCTGTTGCTGAATCCAGGCAAGCTGTTCGAGATGCATGACGCGCCCGGAAGCGCGCCCGCCGGTTAGTCTTCCCGCACCTTCACATGGAAACGACATGCCGATGATGCGCTCTCTTGTGTTCTGTGCATTGACCGTGCTGCCGCTGGCAGCGTTCGCCTCCAGCCTGGCCGGCACCTCGGCTGGCGCCTCGTCGGCCGGTTCGTCCAATAGCAGCAGTTCCGGCGACGACAAGGTGGTTGCCGACGCGCGCGAAGACGCCGCCGGCTTCGTCGCCAGCAACGGCGCCATCCGTGGCGCGCGCCTGGAAGCGGCACTGCTGCAACTGCGCGCACGCAGCGATGCGGCGCGCCTGGCCAGCGATCTGGAACTGGCGCAGTCCATCCTGGCGCAGTGAAGCGCCGCCGCTGGCGTCGGTGGCTGTGGCTGGCCGCAGTGATCGCAGCGGCGTCGCAGGTGCACGCGCAGGAGCAGCAGCGGCCCACGCTGCAACTCGTGCCGGCATCGGCCGACCTGAGTGAGGCCGAGCGCGCCGCCAGCGAGGCTCTGGTGACGCTGGTGCTGCGACGCTTGCCGCCGCAGTGGGCGCAGCGCAGCGTGGCGCCGATCCAGCTGGAATGGCGTCACGATCTGCCCGCGCGGGTGCATGGCCGCGCGATCGGCAGGCGTGTTCTGCTGGATCGGGCCTTGTTGCAGGCCTGGAGCGCGCAGCCGGCCGGCGATCGCGACGATGCGGCCATGCCGGCCACGCGCGCGGCAATGGCCGCCATGGTGCACGAGCTGGCGCATGTGCTCGACCGTGGTGCCGGCAGCGTGTTGTCGCGCGATCCGCGTCTGCGCGATCTGGCGGGCTGGCAGGTGCGGCCCTGGCGCATCGGGCGTGGCGCCAACAACTTCAGCGATCGCAGTCCCGACGACTATGAGCGGCAGAATCCGGCCGAGTTCGTCGCGGTCAATCTCGAACATTTCGTGCTGGATCCGGACTATGCCTGCCGGCGTCCTGCACTGGCGGCCTGGTTTTCGCAGCAGTTGGGGTCGCCGCAGGGAAGCGCTCGCTGCGCCGCGGCGCTACCGTACCTGCAGGCCGACAACGATGCCGGCGCGATGTCGTTGCTGATGCTGGACCCGGCGCGTGTCTATGCCGTGGACTACCTGCTTGCCGAAGGCAACCAGCAGCCGATGAGCCGCTGGGGCCACAGCATGCTGCGGCTGGTGATCTGCGCGCCCGGTCGCGCGCCGGGGCCGGCGTGCCGGCTGGACCTGCAATACCACCGGGTGCTGTCGTTCCGCGCCTTCGTCGGCGATGTGCAGATTTCCAGCTGGCGCGGGCTCACCGGCGCGTACCCCTCGCGCTTGTTCGTGCTGCCGTTGAATCAGGTGGTGGACGAATACACCAAGGTGGAACTGCGTGCCCTGTCCTCGGTGCCACTGGCGCTGACGCCTGCAGAGATCGCGGAGCTACTCGCACGCGCTGCACAGGTGCATTGGAATTACGACGGACGCTATTACTTCGTCAGCAACAACTGCGCGGTGGAAACCTACAAGCTGCTGCACGATGGCGTGCCGCGGCTGGCCGCAGCCGATCTGTCCTCGATCACGCCGCGCGGTGTGCGCAAGCGCCTGCAACGTGCGGGCATCGCCGACCTGCGCGTGCTGGACGACCGTGCGCAGGCGACGCGCCAGGGCTATTACTTCGAGTCGGCCGCCGCGCATTACCAGGCGATGTTCGATGTGCTCCGGCGCGGCTGGCCGGTGCCGCAGACGCGTGTGGCGCAGTGGCTGGATGCGTCGCCACAGGCGCGCGCGCAGTGGTTCGATCGCGGCGGCCTGCGCGCGACCGCGGCGGCACTGCTGCTGGAGCAGGCGGCCCTGCGTCGCCAGGAGTTGCTGGCACGCGATGCGCTCAAGCGTCTGCTGCAAGCGGGCGTGGTGGGGCGCGAAACAATGCAGGGGCAGCTGCAGTCGCTGTTTGCGCGCGAAGCGCAACTCAGTCATCCCGCGATCCTGTTGGGGAGCACTGGATATGGCTTGCCGCAGGCAGACGAGCAGCAACAACTGAGTGCGCGCGTGGCGCAGGACAGCGAGGTACTGGTCGGCGGCTGGAAGCAGCTGCAGCTCCTGGGCCGCCAGCACTTGCCGGGCAACCTGCGCAGTGGATTGGAGCAGGGTGAGGCGAATGTGGCGCAGTTGCGCACACGCCTGCGTGGGCTTGCGCGCGGTGATGTGGCCGCCGACAACGTGCAGCCGGACATGCGCATGCCTCTGCAGGTGCAATAGCGAACCTGGCTACGGGGAGGGGCGCAGTACGAGTCCCGCTCCCGATGGGGAGAGGAGGCACGGCTTCCGCACCACTGGCGCGCGTGCCTTGAAGCGCCTGCGTTGCAAGCGCGGGCCGGGGCGCGGATCGAGGGTGAGGTGAGGGTACGCAGCGAAGCTCTCGTGTTATTCCCACTGCACGAGGCTTCGCCCGTACCCTCATCCGGCGCTACGCGCCACCTTCTCCCGGCGGGAGAAGGGAAGCAAGCACTGCACCCGACAGTTGCGGCGAAGAGCCCCTCTCCCGTGGGGAGAGGGGTTGGGGTGAGGGTACGGTTCGAAGCTAACGTGCAGGTCCAACTGCACGAGGCTTCGCCCTTACCTTCATCCGGCGCTATGCGCTACCTTCTTCCTATAAAGGGGAGCAAGGTCCCGAGGGGTGAAGGGATACCTCAGCCGGCGGGTTGCAGGTCCGCTTGCACCGCATACTGGCGCAGCCATTGGCTGATGTGCGCATCGTTGCGGTACTGCTACATCAGCTTGGCCAGACGTGCCGGTGCCGGTGTGCAGAACTGCGCAACTGCCACTTCGATCTCGTGGTGGCGATCGGCGTCGTAGGGTTCTTCGCCAGCGAAATGCACACAGGTATCGTAGTCGTCCACCAGCGCACGTACGTCGTCGGGCATGCCGCACAGGCCGGCCGGGTGCTGCAGCCATTCTTCCTCCACCTTGGGGTCGGTGCAGGTTGCCGCAGCCGGCGCCGACGCGGGTGTCGGTACCGGTTTGGCGGTGCAGGCAGCCAGCAGCCCCAGCGACAGGGCTGCGAGCAGGCGCAGCATCAGTCGGCGCGGCCGGCGAATTCGCCGGTGGTGGTGTTGACCAGCACGCGTTCGCCGTTGCTGATGTACTCGGGCACCATGATTTCCATGCCGGTACTGAGCTTGGCCGGCTTCGGGCGCTTGGTGGCGGTGCCGCCCTTGAGCTCGGGCGGGGTTTCCACCACTTCCAGCGTCACCGTCTGCGGCAGCTGCACGGCCACCGGCTGGTCGTCGATCACCTGCACATAGATGCCGGTCAGGCCATCGGTGATGTAGCCGGCATCGGTGCCGATCACGTCCGCGTCCAGCGTGTATGGGGTGAAGTCTTCGTCGTCCATGAACACGAACGCCTCGCCATCCTTGTAAGAGAACGTCGACTGACGGCGCAGCAGTTCGACCTCAGGCAGGTTGTCGTCGGCATCGAAGCTGGCGTCCAGCTTGGCGCCGCCGGGCACGCTGTACATGATGAAACGGAATCGCACATTGCCGCCGCGCCCCTGCGGGGAGCTACGCTCGATGTCGCGGATCTGGTAGATGCCGCCGTTGTATTCGACGACGTTGCCTTTCTTGATGTCGTTGGCTTTCATGGGTTGAGTCAGGGATTGGGGAGTGGGGATTCGGGATTGGCAAAAGCAGGATTGCAGGAGGCGGGAAGGGTGCGGGGTTCTTGCTGTGACGAATCCCAAATCCCGAATTCCCAATCCCGGCTACTTGGGCGCCAACCGCACACCGCCATCCAGGCGAATGACTTCGCCGTTGAGGTAGCGGTTACGCAGGATGAAGGCGACGGTGTCGGCGTATTCGTCGGGTTGGCCCAGGCGTGAGGGGAACGGGATCGCCGCGGACAGCGACTGCTGTACCGCTTCGGGCATGCCGTCGACCATCGGGGTCCAGAACACGCCAGGGGCAATCGTCATCACGCGGATGCCGAAGCGCGCCAGCTCGCGCGCCATCGGCAGGGTCATGCCGACCACGCCGCCCTTGCTGGCGGCATAGGCGGCCTGGCCGATCTGGCCCTCGAACGCAGCCACCGATGCGGTATTGATGATCACGCCGCGCTCGCCATCCTCGCCAGCGGGGTTGTGCTGCATCACATCGGCCGCAGCCTTGGCGACATTGAAGCTGCCGACCAGATTGACCAGCACGGTGGTACGGAAGGTCGCCAGCGGCATTGGCGCCTCCTTGCCCAGTACGCGGCCGGCGCCCAGGATGCCGGCGCAATTCACCACCAGGTTGAGTCCGCCCAGTACCTGCGCAGCCTGCGCGATATTGGCCGACACCTGCGCCTCGTCGGTGACATCGGTGGCGAAGTAGTGCGCATTGCCGGAACCGAGCAGGGCCAACGCCGCGTCGGCCTTGTCGGCATTGACGTCGAACAACGCCACCTTGCCGCCATCGGCCACGATGCGTTGCGCCACCGCCAGGCCCAGGCCGGACACGCCGCCGGTGATGACGGCAAGGACAGAAGCTGGCTGCATGGCATGGTTCCCTGTAGAAGCGTTGAGCTCGCGGATGGAGCGCGCGCGGCCGGCAATTCTAGCCGAAGCCTTTGCGCGATCGTGGTGGTGATACCTGCGCGGCGAAGACCTCAGTCAGCCGCCGCCAGCGCCTTGCCCGCTTTGCTGCCGGTCTCGCGGCCCAGCAGTTGCGCCAGCCAGCGGCCGGTGCGGGCGAGGGCAGGCAGGTCGATGCCGGTGGGCATGCCCAGGCCCTGCAGCAGGTACACCACGTCTTCGCTGGCGACATTACCGCTGGCGCCCTTGGCGTACGGGCAGCCGCCGGCACCGGACACGGCGGCATCGACCACGCGCACGCCCTGCTCCAGGCAGGCGGCGATATTGGCCAGCGCCTGCCCATAGGTGTCATGGAAATGCACGGCCAGTGCCTGCATCGGCACCTCCTGCGCCACGGCGGCGAGCATCTGGCGCGCCTTGCGCGGGGTGCCGACGCCGATGGTGTCGCCCAGCGAGATTTCGTAGCAGCCAAGCGCATGCAGCCGTTGCGCGACATTCACCACGTCGGCCACCGGCACCTCGCCCTGGTAGGGGCAGCCCAGCACCGTGGACACGTAGCCGCGTACCCGCACGCCGTCGATACCGGCCCGCTCCAGGATCGGCCGGAACCGTTCGATCGATTCGTCGATGCCGGCATTGGTGTTGGTGCGATTGAACGTCTCCGATGCGGCAGTGAACACCGCCACCTCGCGCGCGCCGGCGGCATGCGCACGCGTGTAACCCTGCAGATTCGGCACCAGCACCGGATAGGCGATGTCAGGCGTCCGTGCGATGCCGGCGAACACCTCGGCGGCGTCGGCCAGTTGCGGCACCCAGCGCGGGCTGACGAAGCTGGTGGCTTCGATGGTGCGCAGACCGGTGGCCGACAAGCGATCGATCAGCGCGATCTTGTCGGCGGTGGCGATCGGTTGCGCCTCGTTCTGCAGTCCATCGCGTGGGCTCACTTCGACGATGCGGACGAAGTCGCTCATGCGACCGGGTCGCCGTGCAGGTTGCCGCAGGCGAGCTCGAGATGGTCGGTTGCGCTCACGCCACGCTCTCCGGCATCCAGGCGGGAGTGCGCTTGTCGAGAAACGCGCCCAGGCCCTCCTGGCCCTCGGGCGAGACGCGCAGGCGCGCGATCCAGGCGGCGTTGGCGGCATCGACGGCATCGCGATCGGCGGCCGGCAGGACCGAACGCACCAAGGCCTTGGCATTGCTGGCGGCCAGCGGCGCAACCGCCAGCAGCAGCCGGACCTGGCGTTCCACCGCCGTGTCCAGCTGATCGGCCGCCACCAGCTGATGCAGCAGGCCCAGTTGCTGTGCGGTGCCGGCATCGAAGATTTCGGCGGTGGCGAACCAGCGCCGCGCCTGGCGCGCGCCGATGGTGGCGACCACGTAGGGCGAAATCACGGCCGGCAGCAATCCGAGCTTGCTCTCGGTCAGGCCGAAACGCGCCTCGGTGCAACCGATGGCGATATCGCAACAGGCCACCAGGCCCACGCCGCCACCGAAGGCGGCGCCGTTGACGCGCGCAATCGTGGGTTTGGCAAGTTCGTCGAGCGTGCGCATCAGGCGCGCCAGCGCCAGCGCATCGGCGGCGTTCTCCGCCTCGCTGGCGTTGGCCATGCCGCGCATCCAGTTCAGGTCTGCGCCTGCGGAGAATGCATCGCCGGCACCGGTCAGCACCACCACGCGAATCTGCGGGGCGCTGCCCGCCTGCTGCAAGGCCTCGGTGAGCGCGGCGATCAGCGTCGCATCGAAGGCGTTGTGTACGGCGGGGCGATGCAACCGCAAGGTGCGGACCGGTCCCTGGTCCTCGACGATCAAGCCGGTGTCCTGCATTGCGCATGCGTCCATGAATGGGATGCGAACCATGATAACGGCACGGCTCGCCGGAGCCATGACGCGGTGCGTCGATGCTAGAATTGAGAACCATTCCTAACAATCAGGCCGTCTTTGTGACGTTGTCCGACATGCCCCTGCACCGTGCCGCCATCGTGGACTCCGTGGAGGATCGTCTCCCCAACGACACGATCGCGCGGCGCCTGCGCGAGCTTGGCTTCGTCGCCGGGGAGGAGGTCACCGTGCTGGCGACCGGACCGGTCGGTCGTGAACCCTTGTTGGTGCAGGTGGGCTACACGCGCTTCGCCCTGCGGCGCAGCGAGGCCGCACGGGTGCAGGTGCGCGAACAAGGGGGTTCGGCATGAACGCGGCCGCGGTTCCGTTGCGCCTGGCACTGGTGGGCAACCCCAACAGCGGCAAGACCGCATTGTTCAACCAGCTCACCGGCAGTCGGCAGAAGGTCGCCAATTACACCGGCGTCACCGTCGAACGTAAGGAAGGGCATTTTCGCGCACCGTCCGGGCGCGACTTCGCGGTACTGGATCTGCCAGGCGCCTACAGCCTGCAACCGGCCAGCCTGGACGAGGCGATCACCCGCGATCTGTGCCGCGGCTTCTACCCGGGCGAGCCGGCACCGGACGTGCTGGTGTGCGTGATGGACGCGACCAATCTGCGCCTGCACCTGCGCTTTGCGCTGGAGTTGCGCGAGTTGGGCCGGCCGATGATCGTGGCGCTGAACATGGTCGACGCCGCGCAGCGGCGCGGCATCGTCATCGATCTGCCGGCGCTGGAGCAGGCGCTGGGTGTGCCGGTGGTCGAAACCGTGGCGGTACGGCGTGGCGGCGCGAAGGCGCTGGTGGAGCGGCTGGATGCGCAGGCGAGCAGCCTGGCCGTGCCGACCGCCACCCCGCCGGCCGACGGCAATTATCACGCGCTGGTACGGCAGATACTGGATGCGGCAGTGACCATGCCCGCACGCACCTCGCGGGTGGACGACGCGCTGGATCGCTGGTTGCTGCATCCGCTCTGGGGGTTGGTGACGCTGGCGGTGGTGATGTTCCTGATCTTCCAGGCGGTGTATGCCTGGGCCACGCCGGTGATGGACCTGATCGATGCCGGCACCGCTGCGCTGGGCGAATGGGTCGGCACCACCTTGCCGGAAGGCCCGCTCAACAGCCTGCTCAAGGACGGCATCATCGCCGGCCTGGGCGGGGTGATTATTTTCCTGCCGCAGATCCTGATCCTGTTCGCCTTCATCCTGGCGCTGGAGGAATCCGGTTACCTGCCGCGTGCGGCCTTCCTGCTGGACCGCATGATGGCTGCGGCCGGGTTGTCCGGGCGTTCGTTCATTCCGCTGCTGTCGAGCTTCGCCTGCGCGGTGCCGGGCATCATGTCCACGCGCAGCATCCAGGACCCCCGCGACCGGCTCGCCACCATCATGGTCGCGCCGTTGATGACGTGCTCGGCGCGCCTGCCGGTGTACGCGCTGCTGATCGGTGCCTTCATTCCGCAGAAGACGGTGTGGGGCATCTTCAACCAGCAGGGACTGGTGCTGTTCGGGTTGTACGCCGCGGCCATCGTCAGTGCGCTGCTGGTGTCGTGGACAATGAAGAAATGGCGCCGTGACAAGAGCGAGCACCCGCTGATGCTGGAGCTGCCGTCCTACCGCGTGCCGCAGTTGCGCGATATGGCCCTGGGGCTGTGGGAGCGCGCCTGGATCTTCCTCAAGCGCGTGGGCGGCATCATCCTGGCGCTGACCATCCTGCTGTGGTTCCTGCTCTCGTTCCCGGCGGCGCCGGCCAATGCCACCTTGCCGGCGATCGACTACAGCTTCGCCGGTCGCATCGGTCACGCAATGGCGGTGTTCTTCGCGCCACTGGGCTTCAACTGGCAGATCTGCATCGCGCTGATCCCAGGCCTGGCCGCACGCGAAGTGGCGGTGGCCTCGCTGGCCACGGTGTATGCGCTGTCGGCCGCCGACGACGATGCCGCCGCGCAGGCCTTGTCGCCGTTGATCAGCGACGGCTGGTCGCTGGCCACCGCGTTGTCGCTGCTGGTCTGGTACATCTATGCGCCGATGTGCATCTCCACCCTGGCCACGATCAAGCGCGAAACCAACTCGTGGAAGCAGATGACCGTCAGCGCGGTCTACCTGTTCGCGCTGGCCTATCTCGCCTCGCTGGTGACCTACCAGTTGGCAGTAGCGCTCGGTGCCGGCTGAGATGGAACTCTCGCTCACCCTGCAGTACGTGGTCATCGCCGCCGCGGTCCTGATCAGCGTATGGGTGGTGATGAAGAAGCAGTTCCCCGGTACGGTGCGGCGCCTGCGTGGTGCGCTCGCGCTCGTGTTGTTGCGCGAAGGGCGGCCCGCCTGGATGCGGGCGCTTGGCCGCCGCGTCGCGCCGCCGGCCAGCCAGGGCGGTGCGTCCTGCGGTGGTTGCGACAACTGCGGCCCGACGCCGCCCCGCAAGCACTGAGCCCCGCAAGCTCGGCTACACTTGCGCGGCCGCAGGACGCGGCATGACAGGGGATGGCAGATGCGTTTGCTGGTGGTTGCGACAACTGCGGCCCGACGCCGCCCCGCAAGCACTGAGCCCCGCAAGCTCGGCTACACTTGCGCGGCCG
>NZ_JAJGQG010000034.1:0-41618 GCF_020783795.1 Xanthomonas sp. NCPPB 1067 | reverse complement strand
GCGCCGCGAGGCGCTGCCAGTGCCGCGACGTTGCTCGGAGACGGCGCGGCAGGCGCGCTGCCCAGCGCAACCGTGCGATCGGCCACTGCGGCCAGGCTGGTGCGGTGTGACACCACCACCAAGGCAGTCTGCGGCAACCGCTGCCGCAACATCAGCAGCACCTGCTGTTCAGCCTCCGCATCGAGTGCGCTGGTGGCTTCGTCCAGCACTGCCAGACTTGGCGCGCGCAACAACACCTGCGCCAGCAGCAGCCGCTGCAATTCACCGCCGGACAGGCGCCCTTCCTGGCCATGGATGACGGTGTCCAGCCCCTGCCCGTCGCGTTGCAGGCGGGCACCCAGCCCGACATCGCGCAGCACGTCCCACATCCGCGAATCGGACGCGCCCGGCAGCACCCATTGCAGACAATCGCGCACGCTGCGCTGCCAGGGGCGCACGGCCTGGCTGACGTAGGCGCTGTTGCGGATCAACTGGCGGTAGGCCGCAAAATCCAGCCGACGCCCCTCCACATGCGCCTCGAACAGCAACGGCGGCGTCTGCCCGGAGAGAACGTCCATCAGGCTGCTCTTGCCGATGCCGGACGGGCCGATGACCAGCGTCATCTCGCCTGGGACCAGCAACAGCCCATCGATCGCCAGCGCCGGCAGCGGCGGCGCCAGACCGATGTGCTCCAGGTGCAGCACACCCGGCAGCCGTTCGCCCGCCTCGCACGACACGGGTGTGCACGCCGTGTCCAGCTCCACGTAGCGCCGCCACAGCTGCAATGCCGGCCAGGCCGATCGCAGCTGCTGCACGCTTTGCCGCGTGGTGACCAGATACGGCAGCAGGCGGCCGAGCAGCAGGCCGACCGCGATCAGTGCAGCGCGGTCGGCACCCTGCCACAGGTTGGCCAGCACCAGGATGCCGGCGATGACAGCCACCGCAGTGAGTTCCAGCACCATCCGGCTGCCGGCCACCAGTTCCTGCTGACGCGCATAGCCCTGCCCCAGGCGGTTGGACATGTGCTCGTAATGCCGGAGTTCCACCGCTTCGCGCTGAAACGAACGCACATGGCGCAGGCGGCGTGGGAAGTCCTCGCTCAACCAGAACAACTGGGTCATGTCGGCCACGTAGTCGCGGCTGATGCGCGCCTGTGTCTCGCTGCCGGAGATGCGCAGGCCCAGCCAGGCCAGCAGCGCGAGCAATGGCGCGGCGAGCAGCAGCGCCGGAACGATCAGGACCGCCACGCACATGCTGACCAAGGCCGTGATGCCGGCCACCAGCAGCTGCAACACCGCACTGAACCCCTGCGTGGCGATTTCGACGTTGTAGGTGAGCACGTTGGCGATTTCTGCCGAACTTGCGCCCGACAGGGCTGGCAACGGCGCGCCCATCAGTGCGCCATGGACGCGGCGGCGCAGGCCGATCGCATAGCGGCTGGTCAGGCGTGCGGCCAGCCGTGCGCCATGCCAACGCGCCAGCGCGAACACCATGCTGACGACCACGAACAGCCCTGCCTGCACCGCCAAGCCACCTGGCAAGATCAGCAGATGGCCGGCCAGCTGCACGCTGTGCCCGGGCTGCACCAACGGCAACAGACACACTGCCGCGATGCTGCCGACGCATGCAGCCGCCAGCGACACCGCGACGTACATCGCGACGGCCAGCCGGTCTGCCCGCTCCAACGTATCGACGAAGCTGCACAGCGCGGCCCGGATCCGATCATGCGCACCGCGAACCATCAGTCGCACGCATCGCCGCTGGTGCCGGCCTGTGCATGCCGCCGGTGCTGCAGTGTCCTCATTGCAGCAGGTCCAGCAAGGCGTTCAGCGAGGCCTGCGGGTGCGGGCCGCGGTGCAGGGTGAACATGCCGATGCGCTGTACCTGCGCCACGAAACGTTGCCAGCCCGGCTGGCCGGCGGCATAGGGTTGGTCGCGCTGCAGGCACTGCGCAATCTGCGCGGACGGCACCGCCGCCAAGCCAGTGGCCGATGTGCGGGACGGCAGTGGCGAGAGCATCACCACCGCGCATAGCTGCAAGGGCACCGGCGCAAGCGTGGCATGCCCGTGGCGGATGTCGACTTCAAACTTTTCCACGCCGCTGCGGCGGCGGATGACGGGCGAGGCGCCGATCCATGCGCGCGTTTGCGCATCGACCAGCGCCAAGGCTTCCGGCCTCAGATGCAGGAAGTTGGCGACACCGGTGGTCAGCAGGCTGTCCGGCGCCACGAACACGCCGTCTTCGGCGATGAAGTCCAGCCCGTGCAGCAGGCTGTGCAGCGCCAGCGTGGACTTGCCCGCCCCGCTGGCACCGAGCAGCAGCACGCCGCGGCCGCGCCGCCCTACGCAGGCGCCATGCAGCGGCACCAACCCCATGCCGCGCGCCGCCAGCAGGAACACCGCAAACTCGATCAGCTCGTAGCGCACGTGATACGCATGCGCCAGCATGTCCTCGGAGACCACCAGCATGGCGCGGCGCTGCGGTACCGACAGCATCAGATAGTTGCAGGCATCCATGACGCCACAGACCAGGCCGCCCGCCGCGTGCGTACGCACCGGCGGCGGCTCGCCGGCGACGCTGGCCTGCGCTGCGGGCACCAGATCCAGCGTGATCTGGAACTGCGGCGCATCGGGCAGACGATGCGCGGGAAGCCCGGCGTAGGCGGTTTCGACCAGGGCCAGCAGCGCGGGGCTGTCGCTGTGGAAGTGAAACCGCGCACCGAGAATCTGCCGCTGCACGCTGAAAGCGCGCAGGCGTTGTTCGCCGAACGGGTCTGCCGCCACGGCCGCCTGCGCCGCGTCGCGTGCGCGCTCTTCCAGCGGCTGGTATTGCGCCAACGCAGCCGACTGCGGCATGCCTGTCATCCAATGCACCGATCAGCCGGTGTGTGCCGGCTGCACGCGCAAAGGTTGCATCGCTGTAGGCACTGAACAGGGGTCACCGGTTGCCACCTCACGCAGCGCAGCAGCGCAACCAAAGACGCCTGTGCGCGCACCTACTGCCGAGCCGAATGCCGGTATATGCGCAGCCCGTTGCGCGTTGCCCGGCGTCAGAACGAGAGCCGCGTGCAGATGCTAAAGATTCAGGTCAGTCATTCGTATTTCCTGCGTTACGACCCAAAACAATGGGAGCGCGGCAAGCCGTATCCGCCGCTGGCCACCCTGCAGATCGCCGCATTGCTGCGCGAGCGCGGACACAGCCTGAGCCTGTTCGACGCGATGCTGGCCGACGATGTCGAGGACTACACCAAGGCCTTGCACGATGCGCAGCCGGAGTTGGTGGTCTTCTACGAAGACAATTTCAACTTCCTCACCAAGATGTGCCTGAGCCGCATGCGCGAGGCGGCTTGCCGCATGATCGGGCAGGCGCGCGCGGCCGGCTGCCGGGTCTTGGTGGCCGGCTCGGATGCCTCCGACAACCCGGACGTGTTCCTGGCCGCCGGCGCGCATGCGGTATTGATCGGCGAAGGCATCGCCCCGTTGATCGCGCTGCTCGAACGCCTGGAAGCCGATGCGCAGCTGGACACCACAACCTGGCTGACGGGCGTGCAGCGCATCGCCACCGGGCAGCCTTCCGGGGCGTTGCTGCATCCAGGCGCGCAACCACCGGACGCGCGCCTGAGCGGGCTGCCTGCCTGGGACCTGGTCGACATGCCGCGCTATCAACGGTTCTGGCGGCAACGGCACGGATATTTCAGTCTGAACATGGCCGCCTCGCGCGGTTGTCCGTTCCGCTGCAACTGGTGCGCCAAGCCGATCTGGGGCAACCACTATGCCCGGCGCGGCGCAGAGGACGTGGCGGCCGAAGTGATCCACCTCAAACGCAACTTCCAGCCCGACCATCTGTGGATGGCCGACGACATCTTCGGCTTCCATATCGACTGGGTGGAGACATTCGCGCAGCGGCTGAGCGAAGCCGATGGTGTCGTGCCGTTCACCATCCAGACCCGCGCCGATCTGACCAGCGACCGCATGGCAGCCGCCCTGGCGCGCGCCGGGTGTTCCGAAGCCTGGATCGGCGCGGAGAGCGGCAGCCAGCGCATTCTGGACAAGATGACCAAGGGCACGCAGGTGGCCGAGGTGATCGCGGCCCGCCAACGACTGGCTGCACACGGCATCCGCGTGGGCTTCTTCATCCAGCTTGGCTACCTGGGCGAGGAACTGGACGACATCCTGGCCACGCGCGCCCTGGTGACCCAGGCCGATCCGGACATCATCGGCGTCAGCGTGTCCTATCCACTGCCGGGCACCAAGTTCTATGAGGAAGTGAAGAATCAACTGGGCGGCAAGACGCATTGGCAGGACAGCGACGACCTGGCGATGATGTTCCGTGGCGCCTACGACACCGAGTTCTACCGCAGTGTGCGCGATCTGCTGCACACGCAGGTTGACCTGCAGCAGGCGCGTACGCGCATGGACGCCGCTGCGCTCGCGCAGGCGTCCGAGCAGTTGGAAGCGCGTTGGTCCGCGCTGATCGCCTCCGAACATCTGCACCGCAACGTACCGCTGAGCGAGGTTGCCGCACGCGCGCGGCGGCCACTGGCTGCGGTGCTGGTGGGCTGAGCGCGTCGCACGCGAGCCGGGCCGACGCCGCTCACCGGCATCACCGTCCGATCCTCATCAGGCAAGCATCGTTCTGCCGATCTTCTTCCGATTCTCCGGGATACCCATGCAGCCTTCGCTACGCACCATCAGACACGGCCTGCGCACCGCCACCGAGCGTCTTGCGCAGGAGCTGGCCCAACCCGGCAACGACGCGCCGCAGTGGAGCCGGCTGCAGTGGCAGCTGGCCGCCGCCGCCGCCGCTGCGCACGGGATCTCGCCACTACTGCAGCGACGCTCGCTGTGGCAGAACGCCGACTGGACGCATTTCCTGAGCGAACAGCGCCTGCATGTCGAGGACCGGCATCGGCGTATCGCGCTGCTGCTGACCCAGATCGACAGCGCCGCGCGTAGCGCCGGCATCGCACTGGTGGGGTTGAAGGGCACTGCACTGCACCGGCTTGGGGTGTATCTGCCGGGCGACCGCCCGATGGCCGATATCGACCTGCTGGTGGAACCGGACGATGCGCCGGCCGCAGCGGCACTGTTGTGCGCGCTCGGCTACAAGAGCGCGTTCGAACAGTGGAAACACCAGGTGTTCACGCCAACGCACGGCGCTGCGATCGCCGGCCTGGGCGAGCACCGCGATGCGCCGATCAATATCGAGTTGCACACCCGCATCCAGGAACGTCTGCCGCTGCGCAGCGTGGACATCACCGCACGCATCCGGCCCGAGCGCCCGCAACCGGGGTTGAATCCCTACCCCGGCGTCGGTGCGCTCATGTGCCATCTGCTGCTGCATGCCGCCGGCGGCATCTGCCATCGCAGCATCCGGCTGATGCATCTGCACGATCTCGCACTGCTGGCCACGCGCATGGGCCCGCGCGACTGGGACGTCCTATGGGAAGACCCGGAAGTGACGCCCTGGTGGGCATTGCCGCCGCTGCTGTTGCTGCAACGGTACTACCGTACCGTGGTGCCGACGCAGGTGATGACACGGCTGCATGCGCACTGCCCGCGTCTGCTGCGCCTGCGTGTCGCGCAGCAGACGCTGACCACCGCGTCCTGCTCCAACCTGTGGCTGTCCGCACTGCCAGGCATCGCATGGTGCGCCTCGCTGGAGGAGGCGCGCCGGTATCTGCACAATCGGGTGGCACCACCGGCAGAAAGCCGCAAGGAACGCGCGGACATGTTGCGGACCCAGCTGTGGCTGCAGGACCGCCCGTGGGTCCGCCAGACCCAGACCCAGCGCCTGCTGACACGCCTGACCCGGCCGGTGCCGCGCACCGATATGCTGTACGTGGTGCGCGCCGCGCTTGACGGGTATCTGCGGCCGGCGTAGCGCCTAGCGCCGCGCGTTGTTTGATCGCGGCAGAGCGAGCATCGTCGTGATTCGACGAGCCAAGACGTCATGAACGCCGTGGTGCAGGCGCCATCGTGCAGGAACGCGGCCACGCGCGAAGACCTTATCGGTCACGCCTGTCGCGCCCGGGTGCGCTCCTACGCACGATGCGTTGTTTCTCGCAATGCTCGGCGCGTACCGGATGGCATCATGCATCGCCTGGCACGCATGCATCGCCCGATCACGCTGCGTGCCTGGCGGACTGGCCGCGACATATCCTCGGTCGACGGGCGCCGCACGCAGGATACGTCCTCAGGACAGCGGGCGCTGTTCGCACAATCGGCGATGGATCTGCTCGAAGGCACGCGTGGTGAAGCCTGCGTCTTCGCGCACGGCGCGGCACTGCGCAGCCCAGGCCAGGCGCAGGCGCAGCTCGTCGTCGGCGAGCACCTGACGGATGGCCTCGGCCAAGCCGGCCCAGTCGCCCGGTGGCACCGCCAGCGCGGCGGTCGGTGCCCATTCGAGCAGGTGCCCGACCCCGGTGCCTACCGTCGGAACGCCGGCGACCGCCGCTTCCAGCAGCACCATCGGCCCGGCTTCGTGCAGCGACGAGTGCACCAGCAGATCGGCCGCCAGCATCAGCGGGCGCAGCTCCCGCTGCGTCTTGAAGCCGACGAAACGCACCTGCTCGTGCAGGCCCAGCTGCCGCGCCAGACCTTGTATCGCCCCGTCCAGCGTATCGACGCCGACCACCTCGAGCACGAAGGCCACGCCGGCGCGCTTGAGCGCAGCCATCGCCTGCAGCAGGGTGGTCTGGTCCTTGACGGGATTGAGGCTGGCCACATGCAATAGCCGGGCAACGCCGCTGGCGCGCGCGCGCGGCGGCGCGATCGGCCAGGCGCGCAGATCCACGCCCAGCGGCACCCGCTGCGCGGCGATCCCCAGGGCCTGCAGCGACGCGATGATTGGCGCACTGGCGGCGGTGACGCAGCCTGCCATGCGCAGGATCACCGCCTCGCGCAGACGCCCACGCCATTTGCGACGACCGCCGTAGCCGATGGCATGCAACGCGATCAGCTCGCCGCCGGCGATATGCACCAGGCTGGGCCGCCGCAGCAGCGTTGCCGCAGCCACGGCGATCAGGCTGCAGTGGCCGGAGAAGATCGCCTGAATCACATCGAATGGTGCACGTCGGTGTTCGTCGCGGATGGCGGCGATGGCCCGCAGCCGCGTACGCGTCGCGCCGATGTTGTGGATGGTGGCGCCTCGCAAGGTCCAACTGCCCGGCAGCGGCTCCTGATGCAGCACGAACACATGTACCTGGTGATTGCGCGCCAGCCATTCGATCAAGGTCAGCACCACCGGGATCACCCGCCTGTCGCCACTGCGGTCCACTCCCCCCGGCACCACCAGGGCCAGCTTCATGCGCCCTCCCCCGGCACGCGCGACAACAGCCGTGCATACGCCTGTGCCCAGCGCTGGCCCACCGCGGCAAACGACAGGCGCGCATCGAAATGAGCCCGTACCTGTACCCGTCTGGGCGGTTGCCGGGCGATGCGCAACAGCAGGGCTGCCAACGCCGCGGCATCGCCCACCGGCCATAGTTCACCCATCGTGCCGCTGTCGCTGAGCGCGCGAAAGGCCGGAATATCGGTGAGCAGCGGCAGGGTGCCGCAGGCATAGGCTTCCATCGCAGCGTAGCCGCAACTCTCGCGATGGCTGGCGGAAACGAACAGGTCGCTGGCACGCAGCAGCTCCTGCACGTGCGCATGCGCTGCCTTGCCGAGCAGATGCACGCGCTCGGCCAACAGCGGATCCTCGCGCAGACGCTGCTGGATCTGTTCCAGCAAGGGCGCCTGGTCGAACACGCACCATAGCTGCGCCTGTGGCAGCTCGCGCACGACGATCGCCATCGCATCGAGAACGCACAGCGGATCCTTCTCCGCGCTCAGGTGTCCGACCCACAGCACGCAGGGCTCGCCATGCAGCTGCGTTCGCGCGCGCGCACTCACCCGATCGCCAGGGGTGAAGCGGCTACTGCACTCGGGAATCGCAAAGAGCGGCATGTCGGCGCGAAACAACTGCGCACGCTGGAATGGCCGTGCCAGTTCCAGCGAAGTGAAGGCGATGGCGGCGACAGCGCGGTAACGCACACGCCACCGCCACCGGCTCCACCAGCGCGGTGGCGGGTTGGCATGGTCCTGCAGCAGGATCGGCCGTGTCGGCAGCAGCCGTGCAAGCCGCTTCGCGTCGGCGGCGAATTCCAGCCCATGCACATGGATCACCTCGCAGCCGAGCTGTTGCAGCAGCGCGGCCAGCGTTGCGGCGCGCGCGGCGCTGCCGCGCATGCCCAGATCGACGAAGCGGTAATGCACGCCCTCGCGCACGATGTCCTGCGCGAGCAGGGATGCCTGAATCACGGTGACGCGTACCCCGGCACTGGCCACGGCTTCGGCGATGTCGGCCAGCGACGGCCACTGCGCAAACACCTGCTCGACGCTTGCCCCTTCGGGGGTGGGAACCAGATTGAGCTGCGCGACATGCAGACTCATCCGGCCCGCCTCGCAGATGTTGTTCGCGCGCAACCGAGATATCCGCGTTGCGAATGCGCAATAGCATCGTCGCACCAGCCTGCGCCCCGCGCGCGGCAACCGTGCATGCTGGATGACCCCATGCTGGTCATGCAGTGCGCCGCAGCCGCAACACCAACGCCACCGGCACCCGCAACGCAGCCGGATCGAAGCGCGCACCGGCGGGAATGTCGGCCGGATCCAGCATTGGCTCGGCCACTGCCTCGATCGCAAAGCCCAAGGCAGCGCATGCAGCATGCCAATGGCTGTACAGATGCTGGGTGTGGCGTACGGCGTAATGCCCGCCGCCGGCCTTGAAGTCGCGGCGCCAACCCAGCGCATGGCCGATCGGATGCACGTCGCTGCACAACACGATGCCATTGCTGCGCGTGATGCGATACAGCGCTTCCAGTGCCGGGCATAGCCGCTCCAGATGTCCGACCACCAGCCCGCAGATGCTCAGATCGGCAATGCCCTCGGCCAGCGGCAGCCGTTCCAGGCTGCCCTGGCACAAGCTGACGCACGCAGCCGGCCACTGCTGCTCCAGTTCCATCTGCGCGCGCCGCAGCATGGGGAGCGACAGATCCACCCCGGTGATGTGTCGGGCGCCGCGGTGCAAGGCGTGCAGCATGTAGCGGCCGCTGCCGCAGCCGACATCCACCACGTGTTGGCCCTGCAGGTCGGCCGGCAACAGACCGAGCATGGCGCGTTGTTCGGCCTGCATCACCGGATTGTGCGCGTGCGGAGGATAGCTCTGTGCCCACAGCGCGTAGGCGGCTGCGGGATCCAGCAGCGGTGGCGCGCTCACGATATCGCTCCGATGCGTGTGGTATCCGGTAGCGACGCACTCCTCATGGCCGACACTGGCTCGATAGCCGGCTCCAGCGCCAGCACGGCTGGATCTGCCAATGTCGCCTCGAGCAACTTGGGGCGCCCATCCAGTAACACCGGCACGGTCTGCAGCCCTGCAGCCTCGAACCAGGGAGCGAAATCCGGATCGGCGATGCGTGGCTTGCCGTCGCGGATCACCGCACGCAACTCGCTGCGCGCGCAGCCGACGATGCTTGCCGCCGGCTCACCGCCGCGGTCGTGCGCGATCACCAGATCGGCCACCGCACCCGGCGCGATGCGCCCGCGTTCCGGCAGGCGCAGGATGCGTGCCCCGTGGTGGGTGACCAGCCCAAGCAGCAGATCCGCAGCCAGCCCGCTGTCGGTGGCGATACGCAACTCCTCCAGCAGATCGCGTGCGCCGCTGAGGCGCGAGTCGCTGCCGAGCGTCAGCCGCCCGGCCATGCACAGGCGCCATGGATCGAGCGTGCGCCCCAGCAGCGCCAGATTGCTGGACGGGCACCACACCACCGCTGCACCGCACGCGATGACGCGTTCGATATCCCGCTCGCCCATCCCCACGCCGTGGATCAGTACGGTGTTGGACGCAAGGCAACCGAGCCGATCCAGTGCGTCCAGCTCGGCCGATGCCACTGCATCGGTGCCTTCGGCCAGATGGATCATCCACGGAAAGTCCGAAGCGGTAGCGGCAAAGCTGCCTTGCACGGGAGGGCCGTAGCCGGTCCAGCCCAGCGCATAGCTCCATCCGAAATCACGCAGCAGGCCGACCGGAAAGTCAGCTGCGTCCAAGGCAGCATGCCAGGGATCGTGCTGCGCAACGCAGGTGACCCCTGCCAGCAAGTTCTTCAGCCCCCCGTGGCGTAGCCGCACTGCCTTGGGCACACGCAGCGCCGCCGCGACGGCCGGATGCCCGAAATGGGTCTGAAACGCCTCGATCCACGCATAGCTGTTGGGAAACGGCGCAACCTGCGGCAACGGCGGCACGCAGTTCACCTGCAAATGATCGTGGGCGTTGATCAACCCCGGCACCAGCACATGCCCGCGCAGGTCCAGTCGCAGGGTGCCGATGCCGAGCGTGCCGCCGAAACGGCCCCCACGCAGGTGCAGCGGCGCGTGCGACGGGCCGGCCAGGGTGAGCGTGCGTGCGCCCTGCAGGCAGACGTCGGCCATGGACATTGCCATCCCCCTCAGCGCTTGCGCAGCACGATCAGGAAGTGATCGCCCATCTCGCGCAGCAACGGCAATCCACCAAGGCGGTCATCCAGGCGACCCAGGCCTGCAGACAGCCGCGGATTCCGCTCGCAGAACTCCACCAGGTAGGGCGGCGGCAGGAACAGACTCAACGCGCGATAGCTGTGCAACGCGAAGTGCGGCTCGAACGCGCGATAGAACTCGCGCGGCAGGTGGTACCAGGTCCAGATGGTGTGACCGTTCATACCGACGGCCGTAGCCCCTCTGGCTGCGCGTACCGCCGCGCGCCTGAAACGCCCGCGCAGCGCATAGTGGCCGATTTCCCACGGGCAGATGCGCCCGATCACCGAGAACACCAGGCAGCCATCCGCACGCAGTAGGCGCGCGCATTGCGCAGCCACCGCCGGCAGATCCGGCGCACAGTTGAGCGGGCCGAAATTGGAGTACATGCCATCGAACGGGCCTGCGAGCTGATCCAGCTGCTGGATGCCCACATGCGCGGCGGCCAGTCGCGTTTCCAACCCCTGGGCGGCGGCGCGCTGGCGGGTTCGCTCGACCATGGCCGGCGACCAGTCGGTTGCCAGAACGCGGTAACCACGACGCGCGAATTCGCCGGCATCCAGGCCCGTGCCGCACCCCAGATCCACCAACGATGCACCCACCGGCAGCTGCGCCGCCACCGTGTCCCACAAGGTGGTACGCATGCGCTGGATCAGCGCATTGTTCCCACGCGGGCCGTCGTAGTCCGGCGCCACGCTGTCGAAGGCGCGCTGAGTGTCCAGCAACTGCTCGGGCGCGACCGTGCCGCCGCGCGCCGCATGCTCACTGGCCAACGCCATGCGCCACCTCCCTCGCCTGTCCTGCTGACTTCACTGCACTCTCCACATGCGCGATGCCTCCGCGGCATCGTCGATAGATCGGTGGGTGCCGCCCGCTGCCGGTTTGGTTGCAGCTGCGTGGGGCGCTGTCCACCCCGGGGCGGACAGCGCCAACATCCGGCGGGCACCCGGCCGGCGTGCACGGACAGTGCGGCGCCAGATCGGCGATATCGTCCACAAGGGCTGCGGCCATCGCGCCACCGGCTGCACCGGGCCAATCGTGGGACTCAGGCGGTGACGCCTGCGCCCACCTGCCTGCGGCGGCGCCAGGCATTGCGCACCACCGCCATCAGCACGCCCAGCCCTGCTCCGGCCAGCAGACCGACCGCCCACACCATGATCGCGTTCGGAAACGCCCGCTGTTCGGGCACGTACAGCGGCCACGCCAGCGAGGTCTGATAGGTATAGCGTGCGGTCAGCCGGGCGACCAGATCGTCGCGCTCGCCCTTGATCGCGCGAATGGTGGTGTTGCTGTCGGTCAGCAGCACCCCGGCCAGTATCTGCCCAGGTGTGGCAGCGGCGGCATCGTCTGCAGCCTGCAGTTGCCGCTGCAGCTGCGCACGATTGAGCAGAGCCACGCGCAGGTCCTCGTTCAGCCCCTGCAGACGCGTGCGCGCCAGCGCCAGCGCCGCGGCATTGGTCTGGCCATGCAGGGTCTGCAGTTGGGCCAGCGTTGCCTCCGCCAATGCCCGCGCCTGCTGCTGCGACGCGGCGCGGATCGTGATGCCGATCAGGTTGGCGTACGGGTCCGGATCCGGTTTCAGGCTGCTGCGGTACATCTGCGCGGCACGGCTCCTGAGCGGCACCCCGGCCTGGCGCAGGACCGCATCCTGGAACAACCGCGTCCTCATGCGATCGATCACCCGCTGGAAGGGTTCGACCTTGGGATCGCGCCCGGCTGGAGTCGGCCCGATTTCGCCCACCTGGATCCAGGCCGTGGCTTCCCACTGCGGCTGGGCCACGCGCAGGAAAGCGAACGTGATGCCCAGCACCAACACCAGGGCGGCCAGTGCCCAACGCCACTCACGGCGCAGGATGCGCCACAGGTCGATCAGATAGATTTCGTCGTGCTGGGTCATGGTGCGCTGGCTCGAAACGGAAGAAACGGAGAAGCCGCGGTCACGCCGCGGATGGAAGCGCTGCGTTGCGATTGGGCAGCAGTAGCGTGCAGACATGCAGCAGCAGGCACAGCGCGATGAAGCCGAAGTTGGTCCAGGTGAAAGCCTGCGGTGCGAATGGCGACATCAGGCAGGCATAGGCCAGGCGCAGGAAGATCAGCACATGGAAGATCGACACCGAATCATTGAGGCGGCGCACGCTCCACACCAGCCCGGCATACAACGCCAGCAGCGCGACCACCGCACCCGGTGCGCCCCAGGCCATCAGAAACGGAAAGAATTCGGTCCCCACGTTGATGTTGGGCGCATCCAGCGGGATGCTGGTGCCGGCCGTAGCGACGGACCCACTGAACGGCACGATCTGATTGATCAGGAAACTCGCATTGACGTAGCCCTTGGCCAGAATCGCGCTGAAGTTGTAGGGGCCGGCACTGATGTACAACAGCAGCCATTGCACGCCCTGCGGCATGGCCCGATAGAACGCACCGAACGGCAGCGCCACGCTGGCCAACGAACCGGAGCGCAGCGCGCCAAGCAGCGAAAACACGCCGCCGCCGGCCACCGCCAGCAGGCAGATACGCTTCCACGGCAGCCGCTGCGCCGGGTCGCGCCGCAACAGCATCACCAGCACGAACGAGAACAGGCCGGCAAAGATGCGGTTGCGGTCGATCACCATGATCGGGAACACGAACCCCAGCGTCACCATCGCCACGCGCAGCCCGCGGTGACGCACGCAGAGCAGCGCGATCGGCGGCAGGATCCAGCACATGTTGGAGACATGCCGCACATGCGAGCGCAACGGACTCAAGGTCGCATACGAGGACGGATCGCTGAACAACGGAATCGGAAACAACACCACGTCCACGATGCAGAACGCAGTCACCCCCGCCGCCAGCGCCAGCGCAAGGAATGCATCGCGCGTGCCGGTGTAGCGATAGTCGCGGAACCGCTCGGCGCCAGGCAGCCGCGTTCCCAGAGCCGCATCCAACAGCATGGCCGCCGCCGCGGCAATCGCCAGCAAGGCGACACCTGCGATGTAGTCGCCGGGCAAGCTGTAGGTCAACAGCGTCAGCGCACAGGCGAGCAACATTGGCAACGCCAGATAGCTGGCAGGCCGGCGCAGCAACGCCTTCATGCCGGCTCCGAGGCGCCGCGCACCGACCCGGCACGACGCGAAAAAGGCGATGACAGCCAGGCAAAAGCCGCCAGATGGCCGACCACGTGATGAGGTCGGCGACGCAGGAACGCCACCTTGGCTGCGATGTAACGTGCCTGGGCGCGCAGCAGCGTGCGTTCGGGCTCATCGAACAATGCCACGCAGCGCAGCGCAACCTGACGCGATTCATCGAGGTTGGCAATGCGCGAAGCGACGTCTGCCGTCTTGCTCAGATTGCTCCCATGCAGGCGATAGGCGCATACCGGCATGTCGATGAATCCCAAGGCGTTGCGTGCCGCCAGCCTCAGGAAGAAATCCCAGTCTTCGATACGTAGTGATTCGTCCCAGCCATTGCGTACATCGAACGCGGAGCGCCGCAGCATCGCGACCGCACCGCTGACCGCCCAGTGACGGATCACCGCGCGTGCGATAGTGGACGTGGAACGATACAGATCGACATCCACCCCGTGCAGGTCACGCATGGCACTGGCATGCAACAGCTGCCCATCCGGATCGACCACACAGGCATCGCCGATCACCGCCAGCGCCTGCGGGTGCCCGCGCAGATAACGCACCTGCGCGTCCAACCCACCTGCCAGCAGATAGTCGTCGCTGGCGCCAAGGCGCAAGTACTCGCCGTTCGCGCGCAAGGCCAGTTCGTTGAGCGTCGCCGCGACCCCGCGGTTCTCGCGCCGGACGAATTGCACCGGCAGCCGCCCCCCGTGCATGGCGACCCATTGCGCGATCTTCTCTGCGGTCGCATCGCTGGAGCCGTCGTCGACGATGACGATCTCCTTGCTCGGGTAGGGATCCTCCAGCACGCTGTCCAGGCAGCGCTGCACGAAACGCGCGTGATTGAACGCCGGGATCAGCACCGACACCAGCGGCCAGCGCGCGCGCGCGGATGGTTGCGCCTGATCGCTCATACCGGCCGTACCAGATATCGCCGCACTACCAGCACATTGAACAGCAGATAGAGCGCATAGTTGGCGACGAAGGCGTACATCGCGCCGATCAGCCCGAACCATGCGCTGAACAGATACACCAGTGCCAGGTAACTGGCGGCGAATACGCACTCCGACACCACGAACAGCCGTGTCATCGCCTTGGCCAACATCACATAGGACAGCACGAAGGCGGCGATCTTGATCACATCGCCCACCAATTGTGGCGCGTACAGAGGGACAGCGTCCGCGAAATTGGTATCGAACAGGAGCCATGTGATCCAACCGCGGCAGGCATACACGCCCAATGCCATCGCGACCACGGCTGGCATCACGTGGCGATACGCGCTGCGCAGTTCGCGCGCCAGGTCGGCGCGTTCGTGCAGGGAGGCGAGCTTGGGCAAGTAGTACACATTGATGGCGGTGGTGAAGAACAGCAGATACGCATCCGACACCCGGCTGACGGCTTGCCAGTAACCGACCTGTTGCCATCCGAATTGCGTGACCAGATGATCGCGCACCAGGATGATCGACAGCTGCGGCACCAGCGTGGACGTCAGCGTCATCAGCGAGAACGCGGCCAGCCTGCGGGTCATCGCCGCGTCGAACCGTATCCGAAACATCTCGCGGCGGAAGTACGGGCTGCAACGCACCGCCGGCACTCCGGCCAACAGCCATAACACCTGTCCCAAGATCAGGCCCAGCAAGGCGCCCTGCAATTGGGCACGGCTGGACAACCAGGTCACCAACGCCACGCTCATCGCCGCTCCGCTCACCTGCACGAAGGCAAGGCGGCGCACATCCATGAAGCCGTTCATCACTGCCAACCCATAGTTGACTGCGGCGATTCCCAGTTGGGCGATCGCCAGCACGCAGATCAGCGGTCGGTAGCTGGCATCTCCCAACAGGCGTTCGGCGATCGCTGCACTGAACAGCAGCGTCAACGCTGCCATCAGGCAGGCGGCCCAGAACGCGTACCACAACGCCGCCCCGAACAGGCGCGCCAGTGCCTGAGGATCGTCGCGATACTGCGCCACATACTTGACGACCCCAGCGCTGATGCCGCCGCCCGCCACGACCGCCAGCACCGACATCAGATTGAGGAACTGGCCCAGCCGGCCGATGCCTTGCGGCCCGGCATGCACCGCCACCAGCTTCACGACCACCAGTGCAGCCAGGAGCTTGGCCAGGGTGGCGATACCGGTATAGACGCTGCTGCGAACGACATTCATGCGCTGCCTTCGAATGCCTGGCATGCGGCAATCACGCGGCCGACCGACGCCGCGTCCAGGGTCGGACCCATCGGCAGACTCAACACTTCCTCGTGCAGGCGTTCGCTGATCGGAAGGTGGGCGTCGCCCAACGTGGCGTAAGCTGGCTGGCGATGTGCGGGGACTGGATAGTGGATCTGGGTCTGCACGCCATGCTGTAGCAAATGTGCCTGCAAGGCGTCGCGCCGTGGGCTGCGTACCACGAAGAGGTGCCAAACGTGCTGCTCATCGGACACCACGCTGGGCAGGGCGATCATGGGATGATCGATCTCGCGCAGATAGCGCTGCGCCACGGCACGTCGCAGTGCTACCTCCTCGTCCAGATGCCGGAGCTTGACCCGCAGCATCGCCGCCTGCAGTTCGTCCAGTCGTGAGTTGACCCCCTGGCACTGGTGGTGATACTTCACCTCCGAACCATAGTTGCGCAAGGCGCGAATGCGCTCAGCCAATCGTACATCGGACGTCAGCACGGCCCCGCCATCGCCCAGCGCTCCGAGATTCTTGGTCGGGAAGAAACTGAAGGCGGCTGCATCCCCGAAGGCACCCGCACGTACCCCGTGTGCGGCAGCGCCGTGCGCCTGCGCGGCATCCTCGATCAGCAATAGCCCGTACCGGTGTGCCAGCGTGCGCAGCGATGCCATGTCCGCCAGCTGCCCGTAGAGATGCACCGCCATGATCGCGCGTGTGCGTGGGCGGATCGCTCTTTCCACGCTGTTCGGATCCATGTTGAAGGTTGCCGGATCCGGCTCCACCGGCACCAGCACCAGCTGGTTCTGACTGATCGCCAGATACGTGGCGATGAAGGTATTGGCCGGCACGATGATCTCGTCGCCTTCGCGTAGCACGCCTAGCTCGCGATATCCACGCAGGATCAACGACAACGCATCCAGGCCATTGCCCACGCCCACCGCATGGGCAGCGCCGCAATAGCGGGCGAACTCCATTTCGAACGCGGCCAGCTCCTGGCCGAGTACGTACCAGCCGGCATCGATCACCCGCGCGGCGGCGGCCTTCAGCTCATCCGCATAGCGCGCGTTGACCGAGCGCAGATCCAGGAACGGCACAGTTATCACAAGGTCCACCGATAGGAATCCTGCACCACCGCACGCGCGCCAAAGCGCTCCTTCTGTTCGACCAAGCCCTCATTGAGCACCTGCCCGCCTTGTTCGGTGGAGATCCCGAAGCTGAAGCATTCGCGCTGCGCATAGACCCGGGTGATCAGCTCCGACAGCAGCAGGCTCAGCGCATCGAGTCGGCGTCCGTGCTCGGACACAGCCAGATACTGGGTGTGCACGCTACGGCCGAAATCCAGCACCAATGCTGCCGCGAGCAACTGCCCCTGCGCATGCGCCTCGTGCAGCACGATGTGATGCGGAAAGCGCCGCTGCAGCAGCTGCAGCTCGTCCAATCGGTGCGTGGGCACCACGCCGTGCCTGAGCAGGACCTCGCTCAGCAATGCGTGAAACGCCTCCAATGTGGTGCCGATCTGCACCTGTACCCCCGCCTTGCGTGCCTTGCCGATCGACCGCCGCCGCTCGGCACTGAACGTGAACGGCTGGCGCAGCGCAATCACCGAGGACAGGTCGCGCCGGTACAACTGCGCACCGACACGATGCAATGCGTACAGCTCCTCTTCTGCCGGGTAGGTGTGGAAGACATGCGGCACCGGCTTGTACACGATCTCGTTCACGCCACGCGCGCGGTAGTGTTCCGCGATCTGCTCGAACACCTGCAAGGTCGCCCCGGCGCGAAGCGCCATCGACGACAGCAGCCCGGCGTAGGTCAGCCCGGCATGACTGCTGACGCGGTCGCCGCAGACATTTGCGGGAAACGCCGCGACCGGCTCACCGCCCCGCTCGATCAGCAGGGACGCATCCACGAAGCGATCGGCGTGGTAGTCCATGTAGCCGCGTCGGTGCAACAGATTGCCATTGCGCGAACACGCCACCAACGCATCCCAGGCGGCCGCATCGCTGGGGAGATAAGGTCTAACCGAGTACATGGCCGCCCTGCAGCTCCCTTGGCATCGCGGCGTCGGCCAGGCCGAAGCCGGCATGGCCCATGGCATTGCCGTTGTAGAACATCAACACGCGCTCGCCCTGCTGGATCAGTGCCGGATAGCACAGCGCCTGCGCATCCCAGCCCGTGTCGGACAGCTCCACGCCAAGCTGGCAGTCGTCGCGTTTCCAATGCAGGCCGTCGTTGCTGAAGGCGATGCCAGGAAAATAGCCACCCCTGACATCCCCGCGGGTGAAGTACATCAGGTAGCGCTCGCCAAACCGGTACACGCGTGGACGCCCGATACGGTATTCGTCGCCGAGCGGCAGCAGGCAGGCGATGTCGTCGCTGGAGATGCTGTGCAGGTCGTCGGTCTCGACGTAGCGGATGTGATACCGCGGATACGGCTGGCCATGGATGTACTCCCAGTCGTTCCCTGCCGCATACCACAGCCGCCAACGGCCATCTTCGTAGCGCACCGAATGCACGGCAGCGATCGTGCTACGGCCGGAAGCACGGTCCAGCAGCGGTGTCTCCTGACGACGCTGGAAGGTCCCACCCCCATCGTGCGACACCGCCAGGCCGGTGAAGGCAAGAAACTTGGCCTTGGCCACGCGCTGAAATCCCACGTAGAACATGTAGAGCCCATCCGGCCCGGTCACCACGTCGCCCAGGATCATGCCGTTGTCGTCGAAACAACCGTCGCGCCCGATCTCCAGAACCGGCTGCCGACTCACTCCGACGACCCGGGTGGGCGCGTCGGCACATACGTCCACATAGCCGATCCGGCTTACCCCTTGGGTGTCGCGGAAACCCGCATAGATCCGCAGCACCTCAGCCGAGAGCCGGTACGGCGTCGGGGTCAGTGCCGCATGCTGCATCCAACCGCCCACTCCGTCGCGCGCGACATCGAATACCAGGCCTCGCTTGCGCCAGACGAACATGCCGTCAAAGCTCCACATCGAAACTGGACTTGCCCGCCACTGCGCGCGCCGGCGAACCGACGTAGACCCGTCCGGCTTCGGTATGCCGTGTGACCAGCGCGCCGGCGCCGATGATGTTGTCCGCAGCGATGCATACCTTGTCGCTCAATGTGGCGTTGACGCCGATGAAGCTGCCACGGCCGATTTCGCAGTAACCGGAGATCACCGCATGCGAGGCGATGAACACGTGATCCTGAACGACCGTGCGATGGCCAATGTGATTACCGCTCCACAGGATGCAGTTATCGCCAATACGGGTGAAGGGCTGGATGACATTGCCTTCGAAGACGAAGCAATTGGCACCGAGCTGCGCATTGCGCCAGACGAATGCGCGCGAACTGACGTAGCTGGCACAGTGATACCCTCGCCGCAAGACGTCATCGTAGAAGCGCATCCGCAGGCGATTCAATCGCGTCGCAGGAATCGCAACGAACACTTCATGCTCATCGGGACGATAGCGCTGCTCCAGCTCTTCGTAGGCGACTACCGGCAACTCTGCCAAAGTGGGGCGGATCAGGTAATCGCGTTCCACGCTGAAGGCGACCACTTCATAGTCGCTGTCGTGTCGAAAATATTCGCAGGCGATCTGCGCGAATTCTCCTGCGCCAACGATCACCAGCCGCTTGCGTGCGCTCATGCTTCCAGCCTGCACGCTTCGAGTCGACGTTCGCCACGCACCTCGCTGAGGAACTGATCGTAATCCAGGATGTAATCCGTCGGATCGTAAAGCTGATCGGCCAGCACCATCAGGACGCAATCGGGGGTGAACCGATACAGATCGCGCCATACCAGGCGGCCGAGCAACAGGCCTTGCGATGGATCGTCCAGCACCACTTCGGTTGGCCCGTCACCCTTGCCTTCGTCCACCAGGATGGTCACCGAACCGTGCAGGGCCACCGCCAGCTGGGTGAGCTGGCGATGCGCGTGCTGCCCGCGGTGCACGCCGGGGCGGGTTCCGAACAGGTAATACACGCGACGTATGTCGAACGGGACATTACGCGCCTGCTCCAGGGAAATGAGCAGGCCACGATCGTCGCCGTGGGTGTGCAACTGGATGCGTTCGATAGCCATGATCGGTGGGCGTAAGCGCTGACTGCACGTGGTGCGACATGCCTGAGTGCGTCGGGGTGCGTGAAAGGTTGCGCCCCGTCGCGGCCCACGAAACGATGCGCGCGAACGCGTAGCTGCGAACCAGCAGTCCTCCTGATGCGAACCTGCGACAAGACGCCCGTATCGCAGCCATGCAACCTTTCGTCGGCATCGCCGCACATATCCGTGCACGTTCACCTGGCCGCAGTCCGGCCGGCGTGGGGAGCCAGGCCTGGTCGCGCAGCGCGCGTCCGGAACCAACGACCACCACCGGTGAGGACACCGACCCAATGCATTCTTCTCACCAGGCGCCCGAGCTCGCCGCCGCCGACAACGCCACGGCGCTGCCGTTGCCCGAAAACGCGTCATCGCCTGGGCGCGTACTCCCCCTGCCCAAGCCGATGCGTGTGCTGCACTGGCTGACCGTGGCCTGCCTGATCATGGCCGCAAGCCTGATCCTGCTGCGAGCGGAGCTGGATGGGCGCGCCCTGCGCCAATGGCTGCTGGAAGGGCATCGCCACTTCGGCCTGATGGTGTTGCTGCTGTTCTTCCTGCGCGTCGGGCTGCGTCTACGCCTGCGCAGGCTGCCTCCCGGCCCGCCATCGCCGCTGCTGCTGCGGCTGGCCGCCGGCGGTACCCACGTTGCCATGTACGGACTGATGCTGGCCCTGCCGCTGATCGGCTGGTCGCTCAGCAATGCCTTCGGAAAGCCGGTCTACCTGTTCGGATTGACGCTGCCGTCGCTGGTCGCGCCGGATGCGGATCTGGGCGACACCCTGGGCAGCTGGCACTTGAATGCCGCCTGGGCACTGCTGGCGCTGGTCGTCCTGCATATCGTCGCTGCGCTCTGGCACCACCTGGTGCTGCGCGACGGCCTGCTGCACCGCGTGCTGCCGCGCAGGCAGCCGTGATGCCCGGCACTCTCGTTGATTCCCTCACCGTCGAATCCCGCACCGTCGAACAAGGATTTTCCATGCCTACGCCCTCGCCCGCTTCGCGCCGCTCCGTCCGGACCCGCACCGCGCCCCTGACCTCGCTGCTCTGCATGTCCGGCCCCTTGCTGTTGCTGGCCAGTACGCAGGCGCAGGCGATCCCGTCGTTCGCACGCCAGACCGGCTCGTCCTGTGCGGATTGCCACGTCGGCTCCTATGGCCCGTCGCTCACGCCGTATGGCATGCGCTTCAAGCTCGGTGGCTTCACCGACACCGACGGCAACGGCACCAAGATTCCGGCCTCCGGCCAGCTCACTTGGTCCAGGCGCAATCCAAGCCGAGGCGACAGCACCGCACGGCTCACCCAGGCCGACCTGTACCTGGCCGGCCGGGTCAACGACAACATCGGCGGCTATTCCAAGATCCGCTCCAACAACAGCGGCAATGCCACCTTCACCACGCAGCTGGACGATGTCGACCTGCGCTTCGTCAGCAAACCGTTCCAGCTCGCCGGCAAGGACGCCATGCTCGGCGTCAGCGTCAACAACAACCCCGGCATCTCCGATCCGATCCACGTGCTGCCGAATGCGTCCACCTTCACCCCGGCCTCAGTGAGCAATGCCTCCACCATGCTGAGCTCGTCCGCGCTCTCCAACCGCGTGATCGGTGCCAGCGTGTACGGGCTGTACGATCGCAACTGGTATGGCGAAGTGGGCAGCTACAGCGCGCTGTCGGTCGATGCGCAGGATCACCTGGGCTGGCAGCCCAATGGCGACCCTGGCAAGCTGAGCGACACTGGCTATGCACGCCTGGCTTACATGAAAGACATGAAGCGGCAGTTCTTTTCGGTCGGTCTGAGCGCCATGACCACTCGCCGCCAGCGCCCGCGCACCGGCCCCAGCGACGAATTTACCGATCTGGGCTACGACCTGACCTACCAGTTCCTGGGCACCCGCGAGCATGTGCTGTCGCTGGCCTACGTCAACATCTACGAGCGCCGCAGGTACGGCAGCCCGCTGCTACCGAGCGACCCGACGCTGGCCCCGCTCAGCCGCGGCAGCGTCCGCGATCAGACCATCAGCATGAACTACGCCTTCAAGCAGACCTACGGCGTGCTGGCGGCGCACATGATGAACACCGGCTCGTTCGACGCTGCTCGCTACCTGCCTTACGGCCTGCCGGACACCACCAGCAACCTGATCCTGCTGTACTGGACCCCCTTCGGCAAGGAGGGCAGCTACACCTCCAACGCCAACGTGCGCGTCTCGGCCAGCTGGTTCCGCTTCGACAAGTTCAACGGCAGCACCACCAATGTATTCGGTGGTGGCAACCCGATCACCAATCCGCGCGATCTGGACAGCTTCGCGCTGTCGCTGAACGTGTCGTTCTGATCCCCCAGCACGCCCAAGGACCTACATGAAGTCACGCATCCCCCGCTTGTTGTGCGCGCCACTGGCCGGCCTGTTGCTGGCCGGCGCGCTGCCGGCCCCGTCGGCACACGCAGCCGACGGCAAGAGCACCTTTCTCGCCGAATGCGCCGAGTGCCACAGCGCCGCCCAGGGCAAGAACAAGAAAGGCCCCTCCATGTTCGGTGTGGCCGGGCGCACCGCTGCCAGCCTGCCGGACTACAGCAACTACTCCGATGCGCTCAAGGCCAGCAAGTGGCAGTGGACGCCGGCCCAGTTGAAGACCTATCTGTCGCAACCTTCGTCCAAGGCGCTGCCGGGCACCAAGATGAAGTACGACGGCCTGGACGATCCGCAGGAACTCGATGCACTCATCGCCTATCTCAATACCTTGCGTTGACCGATGGGTAGCGATCACACGACCGGGTTCGCGGGGGCAGGTCGTCTGGCCGTGCCGGCGGCCGTCGGCAGATGGAGCCAGCGTTAACTGAATGGGCGCCTTCGCGTTTACGAACGGAACCTCCGCAACGGCGGTTCCGTTCTGCGGGAAGGGCCATTATCGTCTCCAGCTTCGCGTTCATGTTCCACGCCCTTGCCAATCGCCCTCTTCGCCAGGCCAGTCCGACTTCGCCCGCCGCGCCTTGATGCGCGCGGAGCGGCGACGTGGCGGGCGACGGAGGCCGCCGAGGGGGCGTTCGGGCCTGCGATCAAGCCCGCTGCTCTGCGCGACCGGCGGGCGGGAAACCGGCCGCTGCGACCCACAACCTGCCCTGGGCCGATACCCCGCTGGCTGTTGCTGGCCCTGATCCTGCCCCCGGGCGGCAGTGCACTGGCCGACAACGTCGGCGGTGCGGTGGCGGTGGCCTCGAGCCTGATCGACCGCGGCATTTCCATCGCCCCCGACCGCGTCACCCTGCAGGCGGCCGGCTACTGGTTGCCATCGCCGGGCTGGTCGGTATCGGCGTCTGCGGCAGTGCAATCGCCTTCGCTGAGCAAGCCGGTGGCGCTGACCGCACAGGCCGCACGTGCCTGGATGCTGGGCGATCGCTGGCAGCTGCAGGCCAGCGTGCTGTATTACGCCTACCCGGCGGATCGCCAGTCGCGCAGCTTCGACCGCCAGGAAGCCAGCCTGGCCTGGTCGTACCGGGATGTGCTCACGCTCTCGCTGTCCACCTTCAACTTCCCACGTGCGCAGCGCTCGCCGTGGGAGACGGCGATCGACGTCACGGCCAACCTGCCGCTTTCGGCAGAGTTCAGCGTTTCCGGCGGAGCCGGGGTATCGGAATTTCCGGCGATGGCCTACGGCGCGGCCAGCGCTGGCCGCTATCACTACGGGCAGTTGGGCCTGAAGTGGAGTCGCGCCGGGTGGACGGTGAAACTGGAACGCATCTACACCAGCAACGACACCCCACGCGCTCAGGGCGGACCTGGCGAAACCCCGTGGCTGGGCATGATTTCCAGGACGTTCTGATTCCCAACGCAACCTTTTGCCCGGTTGCGGGCACTGACAGGCGTCCAAAGCCATGCCCGATGCGATGACTACCTCCGACACCCTGGGTGATGCGACCGACCGGATGCTGCTGCGTCGCATGGCGGCCGGCGATCGCGATGCCCTGGCCAGCATGTACCACAGCTATCACGGCCGGCTGTGCCGGTTCCTGTCGCGGTTGACCCGTCGCCCCGACATCATCGAAGAGGCCATCAACGACTGTTTCTGGATCGCTTGGCAGAAGGCGGGCGACTTCCGCGGCGACTCCCAGGTCTCCACCTGGATCATGGGCATCGCCTACCGCTGCGGGCTCAAGTGCCTGCGCCAGCACGACGGCGACGGCATCGACGATACCGCCCAGGTGGAGGATCACGCGCCCAGCGCCGACGACAACGACGATCGCGAACTGCGTGACTGGCTGGACAAGGGCATGGAACGGCTGTCGCCGGATCAGCGACTGGTGATCGAACTGGTCTACGGCGTCGGCCACAAGCTCGAAGAAGTCGCCGACATCATGCAGTGCCCGCTGGGCACGATCAAAGCCCGGCTATTCCACGCCCGGGTCAAATTACGCAATGTGCTGCCCGGCCTGGCCGGTAGCGCCCCTTATTCGGAGACACTGCTATGAAGACCTTCTTCATCGCGCCTGGCAAGGAATGCTCGCACGCTTGGGAACTGATGCCAGCGGTGCTGCTGGATAACGCCACCGAGGAAGAAAACAGCTGGCTGATCGCGCATGTGGCCAAGTGCAGCGCGTGCAGCGCAGAGTTCGCCCAGCAAAGCCGCTTGCGTCAGGCGCTCGCGCTGCCCTCGGCAGTGGCCGTAGACCCCGATGCCGGTCTGCAGCGATTGCTCGGCCGGCTGGATACGGCCGAACGATCCGTCGCCGCAGCACCCACCGCGCGCCGCACCGGCAGTTGGACCGTGCGGGCGCTGGCTGCCGCGGCCCTGGTCCAGGCCATCGGCCTGGGCGTCATGGGCGTCAAGCTGGCCTCGCCCGCTCCAGCGCACGACTATCGCACGCTCAGCACCCCGGCTGCAGCGCCGGTGTCGCAAGGCGCCATCCGCGTGGTGCCCGATGCCGGGATGACCGTCGCCGACTGGGACCGCCTGCTGCATGCGCAGCAGTTGCAGGTGGTCGGCGGACCCAATGCGATGGGCGCCTACACCGTGGTGCCTGCCGCGCCGCAGTCGTCGCAGCAGACCCTGCAGCAGTTGCGCGCCACGCCGGGCATCCGGCTGGCGGAGATCGTCTCGGCGCCATGAAGCGGTCTCTCTTCCTCGGCGGCATTGCCGCGCTGATCGGCCTGTGCGCGCAGCTGGTTGCGCAGGCCACGACCACACCGCCGCCGTCAGCGCAGCCTGCCGACCGCACCGATGCGACGGCGGAAACGAACACGCCTGACAGCAGCCGCGACATCCTGCTGGCGGTGGCCAATCCGCTCAGCGCGCCGCCGGCGCGTGCCGGCTCCAGCCTGATCGGCTATGCCTCCAGTTACTACGGCGCCGGTCAGAAGGCCGCCGCGCGCATGCAGGCCATCAAACAGCGCTACCACCTGCGCGAAGTGTCCGGCTGGCCCATCACCTCGCTGGGCCTGTACTGCGCCGTGCTGCAGCCGCCACAAGGGGTTTCGCGCGACGAGCTGGTCAGCGCGTTGGCCGACGACGACGGCGTGGAACTGGTGCAGCCGGTCCAGGAATTCTCGGTGTTCTCCACCGATGCCTCGGACAGGCACACGCCGCTGTCCGGCTACAACGATCCATACGTGGACATGCAGCGCGGCTTCATCGCCACCGATGCGGCCAGCGCGCAGACCGTCACCCAGGGCCGTGGCGTGGTGGTGGCGGTGGTCGATACCGGCGTGGACATCAGCCATCCCGATCTGAAGGCGCGCATCCGCGAGGTGCACGACCTGGTCGGCGACACCCAAGCAGGCTCCAGCACCGATTCGCATGGCACCGAAGTCGCGGGAATCATCGCTGCCGGCAGCAACAACCACCAGGGGATCGTGGGCATGGCACCCAAGGCCATGCTGAGCATCTACAAGGCGTGCTGGTATGCGCCCACGGTCGGCGCCACCGCACGTTGCAACACCTTCACCCTGGCCAAGGCGCTCGCGGCGATCAACGACAGCTCCGCGCGCGTGGTCAACCTCAGCCTGGGCGGCCCGGCCGATCCGCTGCTGAGCAGGATGCTGCTGCGTCTGGTCAAACAGGGCCGCATCGTGATCGCGGCGATGCCGCCGAACGGGCGCCTGGATGGGTTTCCCAACGATGTGCCCGGCGTGTTGGTGGTGCGCAGCAGCGGCGCCGGCGCCGTCATGCCCGGGGTGCTGAGCGCGCCCGGCAACGACATCCTGACCACCCAGCCCAACGGACGCTACGACTTCACGTCCGGCTCGTCGATGGCCACCGCGCACGTCAGCGGCACGGTCGCGCTGCTGTTGTCGATGTCGCCATCGATCGATGCCAGCGCGCTGCGCGAGCTCCTGCAGCGCACCAGCAAGGTCAGCGAAGGCCAGCTGCAGGTCAATGCCGGCGCCGCAGTCGATGCGCTGTCGCCTTCCAGACATTCCAACTGACGACACCGGCATGGCCAAGTGGATCCCGTTGTGGCTGCACAAGCTCGGCTCACCGCCGATCTTCTACCGCGTTGCCGGCAGCGTGCGCCCATGGGCGCTGGCGCTGGCGCTGCTGCTCGGCGCGGTGGCTGCCTACGGCGGGCTGGTGCTGGCGCCACCGGACTACCAGCAACGCGACGCCTACCGCATCATCTTCGTCCATGTGCCCAGCGCCTGGATGAGCCTGTTCGTCTACGCGGCGATGGGCGCCTCGGCTTTCGTCGCGTTGGTATGGCGGATCAAGCTCGCCGAAGTGGCCACCATGGCCTCGGCGCCGATCGGCGCGGCCTTCACCTTCATCACCCTGTGCACCGGCTCGCTGTGGGGCAAGCCGATGTGGGGCACCTGGTGGACCTGGGATGCGCGGCTGACCTCGGAGCTGTTGCTGCTGTTCCTGTATCTGGGCGTACTTGGCCTGTATCACGCGGTGGAAGACCGCCGCCAGGCGATGCGCGCTGCCGGATTGCTCGCCCTGGTGGGCCTGGTGAACCTGCCCATCGTGCATTACTCGGTGGTGTGGTGGAACACGCTGCATCAAGGCTCCACCGTGCGCCTGCTCGGCCCCTCCAGGATCGGCATGGAAATGCTGTGGCCGCTGCTGACCATGATGCTGGCCACCAAGTGCTATTACATCGCCAGCCTGTGCGGACGCATGCGCGTGGAACTGCTGGCGCTGGAAACCGGCAAGGACTGGGTGCGCCGCATCGTGCTGACCGAGCGCACCGCATGAGCAGCCTGCTGGCCATGGGCGGATACGGTCACTACGTGTGGACGGCCTATGCGCTGTTCGTGCTGGTGCTGGCTGCCGACCTCGCAGCGCCCTGGCTGCGCCGCCGGCGTCTGCCGCGCGAACTGCGCGGCCGGTTGCAGCGGCAGGCGCCACGCAGTTCGCGTGAGACAGCGGCCCCGACGCTGGAGCGAGACGTGCCATGAATGCCACCCGCAAACAACGCCTGTGGCTGGTGATCGGCGTGCTCGCCGCCGCCGTACTGGCCGTGACGCTGATCGTGCTGGCGCTGCAGCGGAACATGAGCTACCTGTTCACCCCCAGCCAGGTCCGTGCCGGTGAGGCATCCGGTTATCGGCAGTTTCGCCTGGGTGGCATGGTCAAGGCCGGCTCGATCCAGCGCGCCAGCGACTCGTTGAAGGTGAGCTTCACGGTCATCGACAAGCACGCAGCCACCCAGGTCGACTACACGGGCATCCTGCCGGACCTGTTTCGCGACAACCAATCGGTGATCGCCAACGGGCGCATGCAGGGCGGGCGTTTCGTCGCCACCGAAGTGCTGGCCAAGCACGACGAAACCTACATGCCGAAAGAACTCAAGGACGCGATGGCCGAAGGCCATGTCGGCAAACCGATTCCCGCCACCGCCGCGCCGTTGACCACTCCGCGTTGATGCGGCGCCAGCCGCGTCGCCCCGCACCGATGACCTCCTCCTGCCGCAGCGTGTGACTTCCCATGACGCCTGAACTCGGCCAGATCGCATTGATCCTGGCGCTGCTGCTCTCGCTCGCACAGGGCGTGTTGCCGCTGATCGGTGCCTGGCGCGGCAGCGCCGCGCTGATGAGCATTGCGCGGCCTGCCGCCGCCGGTCAGGCGGTGTTCGTGTGGATGGCGTTCGGCCTGCTGGCCTGGTCGCTGTTGTCGCTGGACTTTTCGGTGGCCTATGTCGCCGCCAACGCCAACCATGCCCTGCCCTGGTACTACCGCGTCGCGGCGGTCTGGGGCGCGCACGAAGGCTCGCTGCTGCTGTGGATCGCCATCCTGTCCACCTGGACGGTCTTGCTGGCCGCTCGCAGCCGGCATCTGCCGCAGCATTTCGCCGCCCGCGTGCTGGCAGTGCTGGGACTGATCTCGATGGGCTTTCTTGCCTTCATCCTGTTCACCTCCAACCCGTTCGGGCGGCTGTCGCCGATTCCGCTGGATGGCACCGAACTCAATCCGGTGCTGCAGGATCCGGGCATGACCTTCCACCCACCGGTGCTGTACACCGGGTATGTCGGGTTTTCGGTGGCGTTCGCGTTTGCGGTGGCGGCCCTGCTTGGCGGCGAACTGGAACAGGCCTGGGTGCGCTGGGCGCGACCATGGACCAATGTGGCCTGGGCCTGCCTCACCGCCGGCATCGTCGCCGGCAGCTGGTGGGCGTATGCGGAACTGGGCTGGGGCGGCTGGTGGTTCTGGGACCCGGTGGAAAACGCCAGTTTCATGCCGTGGCTGGTCGGCACCGCCTTGATCCACACCCAGGCGGTCACCGAAAAACGCGGCAGCCTGCGCGCCTGGACCATCCTGCTGTCGATCCTGGCGTTTTCGCTGTCGTTGCTGGGCACCTTCCTGGTGCGCTCGGGCGTACTGACCTCGGTGCACGCGTTCGCTGCCGATCCGCGACGCGGCCTGTACATCCTGATGTTTCTGATCGCGGTGGTCGGCGGCTCGTTGCTGCTGTACGCGCTGCGCGCGCCCAGGATCGCCAGCGGCAAGCCCTTCGCCGCAGTCTCGCGCGAGACCGGCATTCTCGTCGGCAACCTGCTGCTGACCGTTGCCGCAGCGATGGTATTGCTGGGCACCTTGTTTCCGTTGATCGCCGACGCATTCGGCATCGGCAAGGTCTCGGTCGGCCCGCCCTACTTCGGCCTGCTGTTCCCGCTGTTGATGCTGCCGGTGGTGTTGCTGTTGCCGTTCGGCCCGTACCTGCGCTGGGGCAAGGCCGAGACAGCGCCGTTGAAGGCCTTCGGCACGCGTGCCGGCATCGCGGCGATCGCCTGTGCGCTGGCCGGCACTGCGTTCGCCGATGGCCAGGCCAAGGCGATCGCCGGCATCGGCGTGGCGGCCTGGGTGGCCGCCGGCACGGCGCTGTACGTGGTCAAGCGCTGGCGCGAGTTGCCGCGCGGGCGGCGCTTTCCGGCCGAAATGGCCGGCATGCTGCTCGCACACGCGGGCGTGGCGGTGTTCGTGGCCGGCGTGCTGGTGTCCGAAAGCCTGTCGGTGGAGCGCGACGTGCGGCTGTCGCCGGGCCAGAGCACGCAGGTCGCCGGCTACAGCTTCCGCTTCGACGGTGTGCAGCTGGTGGACGGGCCGAACTGGAAGGCCGAACAAGGCAGCGTGCAGGTCAGCCGCGATGGCCAGGTCGTCGCCCACCTGCATCCGCAAAAACGCCTGTACAGCAGCGAGCGCATCCAGACCGAATCGGCGATCGATCCCGGCATCACCCGCGACCTGTACGTAGCGCTGGGCGAGCCGCTGGACGATCAGCACATCGAAAACGACTGGACGCTGCGGCTGTACTACAAACCCTTCATTCGCTGGATCTGGGGCGGCGGCCTGCTGATGATGCTGGGTGGGTTCGTCAGCGCCTGCGCCCGCCGCTTCCGCGCGCCGGCACCGGCCGGCAACACCGTGATCCCATCCGCTCCCGATGGCCTGGCCATCGCACAGGAGTCGCACCCGTGAACCGCATGCTGCCCCTGCTGGGCTTCGTGTTGATGGCCGCCCTGTTCGGCTTCGGCATCTACTGGACCAGCCAGCACAACCCGCGCGAGGTGCCGTCGCCGCTGATCGGCAAGCCGGCCCCCGCGTTCTCGCTGCCGCAGTTGGATCGACCGCAGCAGCAGATCACCCGCGAGCAATTGCTGGGCAAGGCCTACGTGCTCAACGTGTTCGGCAGCTGGTGCGCCGAATGCGTGCACGAACACCCGGTGCTGATGGCGCAGGCCAGCCGTCTCGGGGTGCCCCTGATCGGCTACAACTACAAGGACGCACCCACCGACGCCAAGGCGTGGCTGGCCCGCCATGGCAATCCGTATTCGGTGGTGATCGCCGATGAGCAGGGGCAGACCGCGATCGACTTCGGCGTCTACGGCGCACCGGAAAGTTTCCTGATCGATGCGCAGGGCAGGATCCGTTACAAGCACATCGGTGTACTCACGCCCGGGGTCATCGACCGCGAACTGCTGCCGGCCATCGCCGCGCTGCGCGAGCGTGCACCGTGAGCACGCGGCACCGCCCTCTGCCATGGTACTGGCGCCGGCAGGGCCGGCAACTGCGCCTGCTGCTGATCCTGTGGCTGGGCGTGCTGCTCGCCCCTTCGCTGTGGGCGCAGGCGGTGGACCCGCTGCCGTTCAAGAACCGCGGCGAAGAAGTGCGTTACCAGCGGCTGACCGCGCAACTGCGTTGCCTGGTGTGCCAGAACGAGAACCTGGCCGATTCCAACGCCAGCCTCGCCCGCGACCTGCGCCACCAGGTGTTCGCACAACTGCAGGCCGGCCGGAGCGACGCACAGATCAAGCAGTACATGGTCGAGCGCTATTCGGATTTCGTGTTGTACGACCCGCCGGTCACACGCGGCACCTGGCTGCTGTGGTTCGGGCCGGCGCTGCTGCTGGGCGCGGGCGCGGGCATGCTGATCCACACCGTGCGCAGGCGCGCCCGCCTGGGAATGCCGGCGGCGGCGCAGGCCGAGGACGAATGGTGATGGCCGGCTTCCTGTTCGCCACTGCCGCACTGGTGGTCGCTGCCGTGCTGCTGCTCTTGCTGCCGCTGCTGCGCCATCGCACGCACGCCGGCATCCGGCGCTTTGGCCTGCCGCTGGTGCTGGCACTGGGTCTGCCATTGGCCACTGCCGGTCTGTATCAGATGGTGGGAACGCCGCAGGCGATCGCGCCGCGCACCTACGCAGCGCCCAGCCCCCTCGGCTCGCCTTCCCCATCCGCTGCCGCCGACAATGCACCGGCACCGGACCCCAACGCTGCCGAACAGGCGCAGTGGCAGGCGCTGGACGCCTGGATGCAGCAAGCCAGAACGCACGAGCGCAACGACCGGCCCGCTCAGGCGCGCGATGCCTATGCGCAGGCGCTCAAGATCGCCCCCGATACCAGTGCCGCCATCGTGGGCTGGATCGCGGCCGACATGGCCACCCGCAGCGACTTCGCCATCGATGCCGGCGCGCGCACGCGGCTGCAGCAGGTGGTCGCCCGGGAGCCGGACAACCAGCGCGGCCTGTGGCTGCTGGGCATCAGCGATTTCCAGCAGCACGCGTACGCGGCCGCCACTGCGCACTGGCGCCACCTGCATGGATTGCTGGAGGACGGCTCGCCGATGCAGCAGGCGGTCGCCGAGAAGATTGCGGTGGCCGAATCGATGGCACGTGCGCGGCAGGCCGCGCCGGCCGCACGCTGACTCGCAGGCGACGCGCTGCCCCACTGCCCGTGGGCGACGGCGCGGCGGACCAACCAGCGCGCTCCAGCGCCTGGATGTACCGCACCGTGCCTGCCGTTGCCCATCACAGCGCGGCATGGCGGCCCGCCCCTACGCACAGCGCGCCGGCTGCGCACTGCCGGCTCAGACGGACGGGCCCAGCACCTCGTGCAGCTTTGCGCTGAACTCGCCCAGCGTGAAGGGTTTGGCGATCATGCTCATGCCTTCACCCAGGAACTCGCCGCGATCGCGTGCGGTTTCGGCGTAGCCGGTCATGAAGATCACCGGCAGATCGCCACGCGACTGCCGCGCAATCTCCGCCAGTTGGCGCCCGTTGAGCCCGGGCAGCCCGACGTCGGTGACCAGCACATCGATCCGTCGCGGCGAGGACAGAATGGGCAGCGCGGCGTCGGCATCGGCCACCACTTCGGCCTGATAGCCCAGCTCGCCGAGCAGTTCGGTGATCAGCAAACGCACCTGTTCGTCGTCTTCCACCACCAGCACCTGCTGGCCCTGCCCGGCACGTACCGCTCCGTCCTGTGCCTGCGGTTGCGCGGCCTGCACGCTGGCCCCGACCGGCAAATACAAGCTGACCGTCGTGCCGGCGCCCGGTTGCGATTCCACCCACACCTGGCCGTTGGACTGCTGCATGAAGCCATAGATCATCGACATGCCCAGACCGGTGCCCTGCCCGATCGGCTTGGTGGTGTAGAACGGCTCGAACACGCGCTCCAGCACGTCGGCCGGCATGCCGGTGCCGGTGTCGGCCACCGACACCACTGCGTAGTCGCCCGGTGCCAGCGCAACGCCGCGACCGAGTTCCAGCGGTTGCTCGGCGACCTGCACATGCCGCGTGGCGATGCACAGCTGCCCACCATCGGGCATCGCGTCGCGGGCGTTGATGGCCAGGTTGAGCAGTGCGCTCTCCAGCTGGTTCTCGTCCACATACGCCGGCGGCAGTTCCTGGCACAACGCGGTCTCCAGGCGTACCGACTCGCCCAGCGTGCGCGCCAGCAGCTCCTGCAGCGACACCACCAGGTCGTTGACCTGCAGATGCCGCGCCTCCAGCGACTGCCGCCGCGAAAACGCCAGCAAGCGCTGGGTCAGCGCGGCCGCGCGCAGGCCCGATGCCGAGGCGACATCCAGGAAGCGGCCCAGCCCATCGAACCGCCCCTGGTCGATGCGCAGCCGCGCCAGGTCCAGCGCCGACAGGATGCCGGTGAGCATGTTGTTGAAATCGTGCGCGATCCCGCCGGTGAGCTGGCCCACCGCTTCCATCTTCTGCGCCTGGCGTAGCGCCGCCTCGCTGGATTCGCGCGCCTGCATCTGCTGCTGCAGCTCGGCGGTGCGTTCGGCCACCTTGGCCTCGAGCAGGCTGGCCTGCTGCTGGATCGATTCCATCGCCATCATGCGCGCGGTCACGTCGGTCGCGAACACATGGAACCCATCGACCTGGCCGCTCGCGTCCCGGCGCGGCATGTAGCGGATCTCCGCATCGCGACGGCGTCCGTCCGCGTGCGGCCAGCGCGTTTCCACGGTCAACGCCTGCCCGGCCAGCGCCGCTTCGATCCAGCCGCGGCGCTCGGCCACCACCGCAGGCCCCACCACATCCACCAGTGGCCGTCCGATCACCTCTGCCGGCGGGATGCCGATCCAGTCTTCATACGCGCGGTTGGCGAAGCGGTACACCAGATGCTTGTCGATGAAGGCGATCAGCACCGGCAGTGCATCGGTGACGCGGCGCAGCTCCGCTTCGCTGGCAGCCAGCGCGGCCCGGCCCTCGGCCAGCTGCGCCATCTGATCGCGGATCAGCAACTGTTTCTGTCGCGAGCGCAGCGCCGTGGAGATAGCGCTCAGCAACGACGCCGAACTCAGCGGGCGCTCCAGTTCGATGACATTGGACATCTCCGGCAGCGGACCAGCGCGGCGCCCTTGATACGCACCGCGCGGCGCACGCAGCAGCACGAAGGGAATATCCGACCACGCTGCCTGGCCTTGCAGGCTCCGCCGCAACGGCAGCAGGTCCCCGCTCACCGCTTCTTCGGTCAACACGACAACGCCCGAGCTGTCGCACAGGTCCCTGGCCAAGGCCACCAGCGATCCATACACCCGTCGCGTCAGCCCCCGCTCGCCGGCGATTGCGGCAATGCTCTCGGCGTCGCGTCCGAACGGCGCAATGATGTGGACGATCGCGCCATCCGCAGCGTCACTGGCCAATGACAGGATCCAGTAGCGGCTCGTCGACGCCCACCAACTGCGGCGTACCGGTCAGGACACCATGGAACTTCTCCAGCGGCCGGCTCAGGCTCAGGCCACCGCTGCCGATATGCAGCTCCCGGATCGAATCCTCGTGCGCGCCGCTCCGGTTCTTGAGCACCGACAACGCCTTGCGGACACGCCCTTGCGCTTCGAAAAAGCGAAACAGCACCACGGTGTCGGCCATGTAGGAGACATTGAGGCTGCCGGTCGCCATCGTGCCCACCAGGCCCTGCTGCGGATTGACCAGGAACGTGGTCACACCGCTCTGGTTGAGATACGAGAGCAGCTCGTGCAACTGCAGCATCAGCTGCTTCTCCTGCGGCATCGAGGTCAGGTAGCCATTGAGACTATCGATCACCAGGATGCGGCAGTCGCGCTCTTCCACGCTGGCCCGCACTGCCCAGGCGAACTCGCCCGGGGTCAGCTCGGCCGGATCCATCTGGTGCAGCTCCAGCACTCCCGACGCCAGGTGTTTGCGCAAGTCCATGCCCAGACCATCGGCACGCGTGAGCAAGGTGCCGGTCCGCTCGTCGAATTCCAGCACGCAACAATGTTCGCCGCGTTCGCAGGCCGCACTCACGTACTGCAGTGCCACGTTGGTCTTGCCCGAGCCGGCCGGCCCGGTCAACAGCGTACTGGTACCGCGCAGCGGGCCGCCGTGCAGCAGCGCATCGATGCGCTGCACACCGCTGGAGACCGCTTCACCGACGAACGGAACATGATGATTCGAGGCGATCAGCCGCGGGTAGATGCACAGGCCGCCGGTCGCGATGGCGACGTCGTGATAACCGGCGATGAAATCGACCCCGCGCAGCTTCTGCACCTGCATCCGCCGCCGCGCCGCCCCGAAGTCCAGCGTCATGCGCTCCAGCGAAATCACTCCATGACACAGGCTGTGCAGATGCGCATCGCGCTGACCGTATTCGCCGGTGAGATCGTCCACCAGGAACACGGTGATGTTGCGCGGCGCGAAAAATTGCTTGAGCGCCAGCACCTGCCGCCGGTAGCGCAACGAATCCTGCGCCAACAGCCGCAGCTCGGACAGGGAATCGAACACGACCCGCGTCGGCTTGACCCGGTCCACCTCGGCCTGGATGAGCTTGATGGTGCCATCCAGCTCCATCTCCCACGGATGCAGGATCGACTGCTGGCGCCCATCGCCCAGGAACGCTTCGGCCGAGGCGAGTTCGAAGACATGCAGCGGCTGCATCGACCACGCATGCGAGGCAGCCACCTCGGTGAGCTCGTCGATAGTCTCGGACAGGGTCACATACAGGCAACTCTCGCCCCGGGCCGCGCCTTCGAGCAGGAACTGCAGCGCCATCGTGGTCTTGCCCGAGCCGGGCTGACCTTCGAGCAGATACAGTCGGTTGGCCGGCAGGCCACCGCGGAGAATGCTGTCGAGCCCCGCTGTCCCGGTCGTGATGCGGTTTGCAAACATAGGCTTCACATTTTCCATCCCTTCAATTTATCACGCCCGCACTCCCCGGCCCCGCGCACGCCTGAATAGATCAGCTTGTTTGGTCGACACTCCGCAGCCTGTCCACCTGCAGACGTGATCGTCGTGCATTTCCGCTGCGTGCGCCATGGATACGCACCGAGGGATGCCTCATTCGGTTGGTACCTCGGCAGCGGTGCGACAACGCTCTGCTATCTGCATGCGTGAGGTCATCGACGAGCGCATCGCGCGTTGTTGCGATTGCCGAGGGACAGCAGTGAACGAGATCACGGAGCAGCGCACGCACTTTCGCTGACAGCGGACAACAATGCCCTTCTTGCGATCGCAACGACCTGTTCGCTCACGCCTGCGACGGCGCTGATCCAGATCTCCCTCTGCAAGGTGCGCGCCGATAAAATTGGACGCAGGCCAAGGAACTCCGCACGGTTGCAGACATGCACAATCACGACGACTTCATCCACCCGCAGGCGGCCGTGGCGCCCGGCTACCTGGCCAATCACGCCGCACGGGTCTTCAACCGGCTGGTCGACGCGCAGCTGCGCCCCCATGGTGTCTCGCTGGCATTGATCGGCCCGATCATGCTGCTGTCCTGGAAAGGCCCGATGCTGCAGCGTGATCTGGTCACCGCCTCGGCAGTGAAACAACCGGCGATGGTGGCATTGCTGGAGAAGCTCGAAGGCCTGAAGTTGATCAAGCGCGTGCCCACGCCGCAGGACCGCCGCGCCGCGCTGGTTTCCCTCACCGCACGCGGCCGCAAGATTGCCGCAATCGGCGGTCAGGTCCTGATCGACATGAACGCGGACGCCCTGCGCGGTTTCTCCAAGGATGAGGCCGCCCGGATCGTCGTGCTCATGCAGCGCCTGATCGGCAACATGGAGGCGCGCGGTCAAAAGATGTAATATCACCTCTGATATTCATTGCTCGAGGTGATTCGGCATGACGCGGCGCATTCTCATCACCGGCGCGAGCATTGCCGGCAATACCGCTGCCTGGGCGCTGGCACGGCTGGGTGTCGAGGTCACGGTAGTGGAGCAGGCTCCGCACTTCCGCGACGGCGGCCAGAACATCGACGTCCGCGGCGTCGGCCGCCAGGTATTGCAGCGCATGTCGCTGGAACAGGATGCGCTCGACCAGGGCACCGGCGAGGAAGGCACGGCCTGGATCGACGCACACGGCAATGCCGTTGCAACCTTCAAGACCGATGATCTGGACGGTGACGGCCCCACCGCCGAACTGGAGATCCTGCGTGGCGATCTCGCGCGCCTGGTGTACGGCGCCGCGCGCGATACCGTTGCCTATCGCTTCGGCGACCGCATCACCCGCATCGACGACGGCGCGGACGCGGCAACGGTCACCTTCCAGAGCGGGCGCTGCGACCGCTTCGATGCGGTGATCGTGGCCGAAGGCGTTGGCTCGTCCACCCGCGATCTCCTCTTTCCAGGCGAAAACGAACCGCGCTGGATGGACCTGACCATTGCCTACTTCACCATCGCACGCACGGCCGACGACGACCGCCTGTGGCGCTGGTATCACACCACCGGTGGCCGCAGCATTTCATTGCGCCCGGACCGGCATGGGACCACCCGCGCCATGCTCTCGCTGCAAAAACCTCCCGAGGGCGAGCAGGACTGGAGCGTTGCCAGACAGCAGGCCTATCTGCGCGAGCGCTTCGCCGATGCCGGCTGGCAGGCGGCCCGGGTGCTGGAAGGCATGGACACCACCGACGACTTCTACTTCGACGTGCTGCGCCAGGTGCGCATGCCACGCTGGCGCAAGGGCCGCGTTCTGCTGACCGGCGACGCCGCCTGGTGCGTGACCCCGTTGGGTGGCCTCGGAGCCACCTTGGCAATCACCGGCGGCTATGTGCTGGCCAATGAAATCGCGCGTGGGCACAGCCTGGAAGACGCCGCTGCGGCATACGAGGCTGCCATGCGCCCGATGGTGGACAGCGTGCAGGGCATTCCCAAGCTCGGGCCACGGCTGATGAACCCACACAGCCGGCTCGGCATTCATCTGCTCCACGCCGCCCTGAAACTCGCCAGCCAGCCCAGCGTGCAGAATCTGGCGGTTCCGCTGATGACACCGTCGATCGAGGAACCGGATCTGTCGCGCTACGACTGAGCCAGCCCAGGGGCAACAGCGCCAGAGCCCACCATCGCCACCCGATGATCGCCAGCAAGCGGCGACCGGCGTTGCCTGGCTGCCGCTGCATCCCCGCATGCGGCTCTGCCCACGGCAGGACGCCAATCAGAGCTGAATCGGCGTCCTTTAGCAGGTCAAGAACCAAAGGCCGAGGCCGCTAACCAACATTGCGCGCATTTCCCGTGTGCAGGCCCGTCGTGCCCACCGGCGGCGTCGCCTCGCCTGCTCTCCACTCCTGCCACGGCCGGGGTGCCCTCTTCTCCCGCCAGTCGGATCGTCGATCTTCCCATGCATCTGCTTTCGAATCTGCGCATTGGCCAGCGCCTGGCCCTCGGCTTTCTCTCGCTCATCGTGCTGATGGTGATCCTCACCGTGGTCGGCATCCAGCGTGTCCGCAGTATCGACCGGCAACTCACCGCCATCAATGAGGTCAACAGCGTCAAACAGCGCTATGCGATCAATTTCCGCGGCAGCGTGCACGACCGCGCGATCGCCTTGCGCGATGTGGTCCTGATGAAGGACCCGGCAGATCGCCACGCTGCCGAGCAATCGATCGACAAGCTCGCCGCCGACTATGCCCGCTCGGCGCAGCCGCTGGACGACATGCTCGCCGCGTCTACCGATGGCAACGAGAAGGCCATCCTCGAACGGATCAAGTCCATCGAGCAGCGCACCATGCCGCTGATCGCGCAGGTGCGTGCATCTCGCGAGGCCGAAGACACATCGAACGCGGAGCAGCAATTGCTGCAACAGGCACGACCGGCCTTCATCGACTGGCTGGCCAGCATCAATGCCTTCATCGACCTGCAGGAAGCCAAGAACCGTGCAGCCGCCAAGGACGCCGTCGCCACCGCGCGTGGCTTCGCCATGCTGATGGTGCTGTCCACTGTCGTTGCCTTGCTGCTGGGCGCAGCCATCGCCTTCCTGCTGACCCGCAGCGTGGTGCTGCCACTGCGCCAATCGCTGCAGCTGGCACAGCGCATCAGTCAAGGCGACCTGCGCAGCACGGACATCGGCGCGCGCAATGACGAATCCGGCCAGCTGCTGCGCGCCATGCAACAGATGCAACGCCGCCTGCAGGAAGTGATTTCGGCCCAGCGCGACATGGCCGCGCGCCACGATGCGGGCCAGATCAGCTATCGCACCGACGCCCAGCGCTTCCCCGGCGAATACGGCCACATGGTGCAGGACACCAACGCGCTGGTGGACGCGCACGTGCAGACCCAGCTCCGCATGACCGAGGTCATGGGCCGTTATGCAGTCGGCGACCTGGCACCGGAGATCGAGCACTACCCTGGCGAAAAGGCCACCATCACTACCACCATGCAGCAGGTGAAACAGAACCTGCGCGCCATCAACGCGCAGATCCACGCATTGACGCAGGCCGCCTGCGCCGGCGACTTCGCGCTGCGCGGCCAGCCGGAGGCCTTCGAGCACGATTTCCGCCTGATGGTGGAGAACCTCAACACCATGATGGCCACCGCCGACACCAACCTGGCCAGGTTCTCCGAACTGTTGCGTGCCATCGCCGACGGCGACCTCACCGTGCGCATGTCCGGCAATTTCCATGGCGTATTCGCGGCCATGCGCGATGACGCCAACAGCACCGTGCACCGGCTCACCGACATCGTCACCCAGATCCAGACCACCTCCAACAGCATCGGTTTCGCTGCCGAAGACATCGCCAGCGGCAATCAGGAACTGGCGCGCCGTAGCGAACAACAGGCCGCCAGCCTCGAAGAAACGGCCGCCTCGATGGAGGAGCTGACCTCCACCGTCAAGCAGAATGCCGAACACGCCGGCCGCGCCAACCAGCTCGCGCTCGGCGCCGCCGCCATCGCCTCGCAGGGTCGCGACGTGGTCGGCCAGGTGATCGCGACCATGACCGGCATCGAGGACGCCTCCAAGCGCATCGCCGACATCATCTCCGTCATCGATGGCATCGCCTTCCAGACCAATATCCTCGCGCTCAACGCCGCCGTCGAGGCCGCACGCGCCGGCGAACAGGGCCGCGGATTCGCGGTGGTCGCATCGGAAGTACGCACCCTTTCGCATCGCTCGTCGGACGCAGCCAAGGAAATCAAGCGACTGATCGACGACTCGGTGCAGCGCGTCGCCGATGGCTCGGCGCTGGTGCACAAGGCCGGCACCACCATGGGCGAGGTCGTCACCAGCGTCCAGCACGTCACCGACATCATGGGCCACATCTCCGCCGCCTCGCAGGAACAGGCCGGCGGCATCGAACAGGTCACCCACACCATCGCCCAGATGGACGAAACCACCCAGCAAAACGTTCGCCTGGTCGAAGCGGCAAGCACCGCCGCGCGCACGCTGGAAGACCACTCCACGCACCTCAGCCGCGCGGTCGAGGTGTTCAAGGTCAACGCTGGGGTGATGTGAGATGCCGGCATTTCCTGCCGGCCATCACGCAGCTGCGAAAGTATGGGACAGAGCGTGTGACGCATCGCCGAGGCTCGAAAAAGATGGGCTGCTCAAGGCTTTGCGTCTATAACTGGCGGAGAGAGTGGGATGTGAAGTAATACCCCTAACCCACTGATTTGCAAGAAAAAAACAGACCAGATTGTGTGCTGGTGTGTGTCTGGCAAGTTTAGAGTCACCCGAGATCAGCGGCAAGTGCGAAGACTTCAGCGGCAGGTCAGGGCATCACCAAAAGATCTCCCTTTGACGCCAATCGCCCCGCCCCGACGAGCGCTTCACAGCGATCAAGAATGACCCTGCGAAGTTGTGGGCTCGTGCTCTTGTAGCCGAGCTGCCGCGAGACCATCGTCACCAACTCCTCAGCCTTCGCGCCCAGATTGTCTTGCACGAGCTTGATCAGAGCCGCATCGATTTCGGAAGGAGGCAAGAATTCTGGCCGGCGCAGGGTCAGTGACTCGACCATAGAACGGTCCCGCACGCGGACCTCTTTCCTCGGAATGGCCAAGAAGTCCTTGTCGACGATCTGCACCCCACCCAGCGACACTACCGACCCAATCGCCTCTTCAACCGCCTGTTGGATGCGCGAGCCAGCACGCTGCAAGCCCCAAAGCGTCCGGGCGCGCGTGACGACCTCGCTGCGATGAATGGGGCTTTCCACCTCAACGATCTGACGCACGATGGTGGCGAGTTGTCCTATTGGGGCCAGATGCAATTCGAATTGATTGCTTGGCACTGTAAAGGACGCCTCGATGTAAGGCTCAGTGTCCGGCGGACTTAGCGCCTCGATGAGTCCCATCTCAGTGACCTCACCGCGATCGACGGTGAGAATCTCCACTGGCACCGCACGGTGCGAAGACTTGGGACTTGGCTCTAAGGTGCCTGACTCCGACTTCGCTCTTTCAATGGCTACCACAAGTTTTTCAAGCTCTGCCTCAGGACGGTGGAACCAGTCCGAACTCCAAATCCGATAAACCTGCCAGCCCTTGTCGCGCAGCACGCTGTCACGCAAGCGATCGCGATCGCGCGCGCTTCTGGCATCTCGATACGACTGCCCGTCACACTCAATGCCTAAAATGTAGCGCCCAGGCTCCTCTGGATTAGACACCGCAATGTCGACGAAGAAGCCAGCAAGGCCCACATCGGTGTGCAGATCGTAGCCTCGCGCGCGAAGTGCTTGGGCCACCTCTTGTTCGAATACGCTGTGCTTAGCGTCTCGCGCCTGGGTGGCGAGGGTAAGGCGGCCCGTCCTTGCGTAGTTCAAGAAGAGCTTTAAAGCAAAGGTGCCCTTACCCTTGGCACGATCGGTGTCGATATCTTCATCGGTGATCGAGGTAAAGACCTCGCAACGCGATTTGGCGCGGCTGATGAGCACATTCAAGCGCCGCTCGCCGCCGTCATTACTCACAGGACCGAAATTCATCGTGATGTGGCGCTGCGCATCACGCCCATAGCCCACAGAAATATAGATGACATCGCGCTCATCACCTTGGATGTTCTCCAAACTCTTCACAAAGAAGGGCTCTGCTGGATGATCGGCGAAGAACCCTTCCGTTTCCGGGTGCTGGCGGCGCAAGAGTTCGAGTTCATCCAAAATGGCGCGGCGCTGGGCTGTCGAGAAGGTCGTGAACCGCCCCGGGAACCCCAGAGGCTCCATTACTTGAGAAGATGGAGCCATGAGCAGAGCAAGCAGGTTTTCCCCAGAGGTCCGGGAGCGATCGGTGAAGATGGTGCTGGAGCACCAGGGCGGGTACGCGTCGCAGTGGTCGG
>NZ_JAJGQG010000033.1:0-45576 GCF_020783795.1 Xanthomonas sp. NCPPB 1067 | reverse complement strand
ACCTTGGCCGACACCGACACGATCGCCGACCACTGCGACGCGTACCCGCCCTGGTGCTCCAGCACCATCTTCACCGACCGCTCCCGGACCTCGGGGGAAAACTTGCTTGCTCTGCTCATGGCTCCATCTTCTCAAGTAATGGAGCCTCCGGGGTTCCCGGGGCGGTTCAGTTTGATTGCCTTTGTGCCCGTTAAGCTAAGCAAGTCGCCTCGGACCATGGATATCCCGCTGATTAGGACGTCGAAATATTCGACAAAAAAATACAGAGTGCGATCCAGGTTGCGATACAAAGGCGTAATTCTGTTCTTAGCCATCGGCGTGCGCGCAATCGCGCGATAAAGAGAATGATCGTAAGCGCCGGCGGTAATGCAAGCGCGGTAAGGATAGTTACTAGTTCTAACGAATCGAAGAGGTGTTCAGCATAGTCGTAGACATTGCAGACTAGTGACCCGCAATTGCCATATGAGAAGGGGATAAGCGACCTCAATATGGTCACCAGCCAGAATACTAGGCAGCCTAGCCAAGCGGTTCGGTACAAAATCCGTGTGGCGAGTTTCGTGCGCTCCCAGATTGTGCGGTGGCCGGCACGGGTATTTAGGCTCATTTTATTTCTACCTTATCTCAGCTAATTTTATTATAATGTCTGGGTGAAGCTGCTCATCGAAGTTCCGATCGATCTTGGTCGTTTTACTGCATCGTTGTAAAGGTGAGATGAGTAGGGGCGCGTATCGGCATAGAATGCTGGCCTGATACTGTACAAAAAGGATATTTCCTGCTTGGCGGCTATCTGCTTGTTGGGGCGTTATCTTGCCGATTAGCCTCAGCCAACAATTGCTCGTACGACTGCACGCGTATACGTAGGCGAATGAGATGCCATGACATCGCAAAGGAAAACAGTAGCGTGAAGGCCAGCACGCCCTGGATTAGGGTGATCTTGCTCAATACCGTCCAGTCGCCCAGACGCCAGTCTTTCAACTGCAAATAGAGGGCAAGCAGGACAGGCATGAAGCCCAGCTTCTCGATGCCTCCGGTGAACAATCCCAGGCGATCATGCATGTTGGTGCGACGGTCACGCATGAATGCCTCGCGTCGACGTCGTTGTTCCAACGGAAAACTTCGAAGCGACGCAACGATCGATTGATACTGGTGGAACTCCCGCTCCATCAGGTCTGCGTGATCCGCATAGGGGCGGCGGAACCCGGGCCATTCGCGCTTGACGGTTAGCGCTGCCGAGACCACAAAGCCTGTCAACTCAGTGACAAGGCCGAAAACGGACAAATAAACGCCAGTTTTGCCATCTAGCAACGTACCGGCCAAGATCCCGACGCCGGCACCGATCAAGCCAATCGCCAAGCTCCAGCGCTCGACTGGACCGGCGCGGCTCTGCTCGGTCACCTGGGTGTAGTGAGCCATTGCTGCAGAGAGCGAGGGAAAGCTGGTGTCCGTGAGCGTGACTGTCTCTCCATCAACGGCGGCGCTGCGTTCCGTTGCTACTTCATCCACTGAAATCATCTAGCTTTCCTCGGCGATCACGCGTCGAACCAACGTCTTAGACGATCAGTATTCCTCAGCCTTAGGTGGTTTGCCAGCACGCTGCCAAAAAGACGTCAAGCGTTCGCCTCTGCTGCTATTGACACACGCACGTCGCGCTCGCAATCTAAGCCCAAGGAGCGTCGAAACTCCTCACACAGCGGTACCCACCTCCGTCAAACCGGTGGGTTTTTTGTGCCTGCATCCTGCAGGTACAAGCCGACGCAATGCCTGCGTCGGGAGGGCGGCTAATACAACACCCGCAAGGGGAATACGCCCGCCGGCTGTGTGCGGTTTCGAACCTCCCGACATCCCGTCGCCGTTGGCGGCGGTTCTTGGGTTGTTCCAGGAGGGCTTTGCCATGTCTACCGCACCATCCACGCCGGCATCGGTGCCGGGTTATCTGTTGCCAGCCTCCGCGCACGGCCTGCTGTGGGATGTAGGCGAGGTGCTGCGCCGACTGGCCGCACGCGCGGCTGTTGAGCAGGCGAGCGCCCATTCCGCGCATCCGCTGAGTTGTCAGCCCGCTGTGTTGCCGCACACCTTGCGCAGCCGGTTCGCACGCAGTGCTGTGGCGCTGCAGCAGTGCGCGGCCGCATCCATCACCCGCCACCAGCCGGAGGCGTCATGACACGCCGCCGCCCACCCACGGCATCTGCCAGCGCACGGCCCACCCGCACGCGTGCGCGCCCCGCGCCGCCCAAGCGGGTGCAGTGGGTCGTTGTGGAACCCGACCGCACCAAGCTGCCACTGATGCTGCCGCCCGACCCGGACGCCTCGCCGCAAGGCCCCGGCACGCTACGCGCACCCCGCCGCGCCCGCCGCCCGCGCCAATGCACAGTCAGCTACACCCATTACCCCGGCGCCCACGACCATGCCGGCGACCAGCACGTGCCCCACGTCCGCCTCAGCGGCCTATGGCTGGAACAACTGGGCTTTGCCATCGGCACCAAGCTGCGCATCACCGCCAGCGCGGGACAGCTGTTGATGGAGGTGTTGCCGCCGGTGGAGGTGCCGGCCAAGGCGCGCAGTGTGCGGCGATGATGGTGCGGCTGCCAGACCCCTTGCGATTGACCTCGGTGCCGGATGCCACTAGCGTCGCAGCCACACCAGCGCACAACGGACGCTTCATGATTGCGCGCCCCTTCTACGTCTTGCTCGCCACCCTCGCTCTGGGCGCATGCGCCCACACGGCAGCCACCCCAGCCCCGGCAATCGTCACGGAGACATCTGCCATGAGGGACGCCGTGCAGGCACCAGGGAGCCTGTCGTTGGATCGCCCGCAGGCAATCAACCAGACTCAGGCCCAGGCACGCGAACAGCAGCAGGCGCTGGGCAGTCGTTGATGGAGGTGTTGCCGCCGGTGGAGACGCCGGTAGCGCCAAGCAGGGCGCGGCGCTGGGCTTGGGGCCGACGGCCTGAGGCGGCACCAGGCTTGGGCAGAGGCGCGGGAAAACCCTTCACTTACGTGAGTTTGGTTCCCCAGCGTATTCCGTTGCTAGTCCATGAAGCGAAGAGATCCGCGGCCACTGTACTGGCCGGAACGTGCCCGAACTGGTTGCGTGATGTAACTTGTCCAGCCTCGACACATTGAAGGTGCACGGCCATGAAAGGCATTGGGAATAGTTGTTATGCACTAATCTTTGCGGGAGTTTTTTTGCCGCCTGGGTGCGGTAAAGCACAGCCGGAACCGGATAGCCAGCAAGCAGCGGCCACCGCTGTGACGCCTGCTTCTACTCCAATCACAGATGTCGATGCACCGCGACCTCCCCAGATTGTGATCGGTACCTATGTCACCGAAGGTGGATGGGGGCGCCTGATCATTGATGCACCCAAGGGCCAAGAACTTCCGAAGTTCTCCTTGGATACAGAGAATGTCGACAGCGGATGTACGCTTTCTGGTCAGTTGGATAAAAGCGGCCGCGCGGTTGTTTATGAAGGTGCAGAGCCAAGTCAATGCTCGCTTGCTCTAAAGATGGAGGCGAATGGTGTAGCCATCAGCACTTCGACCAAAGAGCAGTGCCAGGCCTATTGCGGAAGCAACGGCAGCTTCGAGGGAATCTATAAGCGTGTGTCTTCAAGCTGTGCCACCGATGCGATCGAGAAGGCGCGTCACGACTTCAAATCCTTCTACGATAAAAAGAAATATGTCGAAGCCAAGGGTGCGCTTGCGCCCATTTATCAACGCTGCGTTCCGACAATGAGTTTGGCCGATGAGGGCGCACTACGGAACGATTACGCGCTCACGCTCTACAAGTTGAAAGACAAGCCAGGTTGCCTGTCAGTTCTATCCAAATACAAGCAAGATGCTGCTCGTACGGATGAACAGATTTCCGAAGGGATGGCGCCAGCGGTCGTTGATGAGTATTTGACCGTCATCCACGCTGCCCGCACGAACATAGCGCTTTGCAGTCGTTAGTTGATTGATTTTTCAGCCAAGGAGAAGGATATGTCACAAGAAGCAGGACAACCAGCGCCGCCGCAGCTGAGTGACAACGAACTCAAAACGCTTGCCTATTTCGCGATCGGCGTCGCCTCAGAGGGAAGCATGGCAGGCAAAAACGTTGCCTACCGGCTTTCATTTGCGGGGTCCATCAATGACGGCGTGATGACGCCCATTGGCAATAGTGGGTTTTCAATCGGGACGCTGCAAACCGATCTCGGACAACATCCAGATGTCGCAGCTCGTCTAGTTGACGCCTACCAGGAATGGGCTAGGCAACAAACACCGACTGTAGCTCTTTCAGAGCAACAGCGCACGCAAACCATCCACGACTTACAGCGGGATGGTCATGCCATCAAGGCGGAGAATGGAAGAGCACTTGATGGAGCGGTCAAATCAAACATTGATCGCTTCCTTGCTTCTGACGCGGGAGTCGCTTTTGTACATGAGCACGACCGAACTCAGGTCGAGCAGCTGATGCGACCAGGCGATGGCGCAAAAGATTTAGGCAGCGCAGTGCAGCAGCTACGCAAGACAGATCTATATGCAGGGTCAGATCTGAATGATCAAGCAAGGTTGGCAACGATGATCATGAAGCTTGAAAATCAGGCTGGACGTGGTCGCTACCCTGGCGTGCTACAGGAAATCAATGACGGAACGTTAAAGAGTGTCGACGACGTGAAGACACGAATCGATGGAATGCTTCCCAACAAAATCGTCAAAGGTCACGAGCAGGCGGATTACATCGAGAGTGGTGTGGAACATGCACTTAAGGGCACCGCGGTCTTCAATGCGTTGCGTGAGGCAAACCAGGCAAGCCCACTCTCTTCTGCGTACGCGAGCGTGGCGGCCGATCCACTCATCAATCCAACTGATGCACGCAATGGCCGCGGTGCTGCTGATGTGTCTCATCACTACGGTGTGGTTAAAACGCTCTTTTTGCAGAATGGCGAAGCCCCAGCCTTTATCCAGTCAGTGGATCGAGGCGCAAGTCACGCATGGGGGCGCCCACAAGCTGAGGGAAAGAGTGGTCCAACTGCAGGTCTCTACTCTTCCGGCAACGATGTTGTCGTATGGAATCGTGACGGTCAGGGCCATGCAGTTGTTGGTGGTGTGTGGTCGGATGCTTTACGGGGTAGTCTGAACCGTGACCGGCACCAGGATGGAACGACTGATATCAACCGCACGAATTCGGATGGCTCGCACGAACGCCTGCTCCATGTCGATCCGCATGCAATTCCATTGCGTGTACCAGGTGAGGTCGGGCATGAAGCCCAGCCTGTAGGGCCGACGCATGGCTCGCTCAGTCCATCGCAAGATCCCTTACATCGCCAGGCCGAAGATGCCGTGCGCCGCCTGGAGCAAGGCCTCGGCAGGGAGTACGACAACAACAGTGCCCGGCTGGCAGCAAGCAGCGCGTATCTAGCCAAGGAAAACGGGCTGTCGCGAATCGATCATGTCGTGCTGAGCGAGAACACCAAGTCCGTGCGACAGGGTGAGAACGTCTTCGTTGTGGAAGGCGCGTTGAACGATCCCGCTCACAAGATGGCGCATATGAAGACGAGCGAGGCGATAGCGCAGCCCGTCGAGCAATCCTTGGCGCAATTGCAGGCCTTGGGCGAAACGCAGCGCCAACAGCAGTTCCAGCAGCAGGTGCAGCAGCAAGAGCAGTCGATTGCGCCTCAACACCGTATGGTGTGAGGCCTAGTGCGATTTTGCTGGGACTGTTGAACCCTCCGTCAATCGCACGCTGTAGAGAGGTAGGCGAGGTGCGGTGCCGGCTGGTCGCTTCTGGTTAAACATCGCTCTACCGCAGGAAGGGGCCGCGCCGTATGTCATTCGCTATCTTCCGTTCTTACGTTTCGGCATCGGCCGCAGTGGTCGTTGCCACCTTTGCAGGATGCGCCATGAATGAGCCACCGATTTCAAAGGAACAGTTCTCCGAGCATGTTGTGAAGCTGCTGGCCGGCAAGGACTCGGTTGTGGTCGAAGCCGGCAAGCTGACCGATTTCCCTTGGAAGACGCTGTGCTTCGAGCGCGATGACAGCCTGTTGCTGAAGTTCGATCGCGACGGAGAGACATCCGTGCTGCCGTTGCCCTATGAAGAGTTCTTCGTGGATGAGGCACATGTGAGCAATTCCCTGGAGGACAGCTGTGTCACGCCATCCGATCGCATCCTGATCAAGAAGAAGTATCCGGGCTATCAAGGGCCTATCGAGTTTCAGAAGGCAGCGCAGGGAGGCTAGGCCATGGTCGATATCACCGATCCGAAGGGTGCCAAGCGTGAGATTGAGCAGGAAGCCTATCGGCACTACGAACAGCTGAGCGGCATCACCTTGGCAAAGCGTCCCGATGGCAGTTTCCAATCGCAGGGGCACAACGATGAGCTCGATGCCTTTCGACATGCGTATACCAGCGGCCGCGTCACCCAGCTTGCGTTAGGTCAGCAGTGGATCGCACGCAGGTTCGGAGATGATGCCGAGATTGGGCCAGCCCATCCAAATGATCCCTACGAACATCGCATGGATCTATGGAACAACGAAGCCGGTCGCCGGCTCGGCGATCAGACCTCCGGGCAGGATGAGCTGGCGCGACAGGCCTACACTGCCCTGCGCCAGGGCGATCTGGCGACCGGTTTGAACGATCCGCGGCTGAGGCAGCTGTTTCCCGACGATCCACGCCTGGCGCGGCCCCAGGGAGATCCTCAGCGTGATCTTGTGACCAGCGGCGATGTTGACCGGATCAACAAGGATGTATCGCGCCTGCAGGACCAAGCGCATGACAGGTTCCCAGACACGCATCCGGACCGTGCGTATTTCAATACGTTGCGTGGGCAGCTGCCTGCATCGGTGTCCGATACCAAGGTGGCCGAGGTCATGATTGCCGCAAAGCAGGCGGGTGTGGAACGGGTTGACCAGCTCGCCGGCGCCGTTCTGCGTGACGACCAGATCTTCGTTTCTGGCAAGACGCCAGGATTTCGGGCACAGGTAGACGCGACCACGCCGGCACCTGATATGCGGCAGAGTGTTTACACCGCCGATCAGCACAACGCCGTCCAGGCCTACGACCAAGCGCAATCGCAGGCGACACAACAAGCACCTGCGCCTGGACGCTAGGCGGCCCAGTGGGAGGTTGGTGGTAGGTACTGCCGACGTGCTGCCTTCGACGGCTGAGTCATCAAGGGAAGGCCGGCGCGCGCATGCTGATGCGTGATGTCTGGCTCCGGTAATGGTCAGCGCATGACGCTCACCGCAATGCCGCCCGCACCGTCTGCAATGATGGCGCGAACAGGTCGACGGGGAGCTTGCCGTCGTTGTCCCGGATGGTCTTGTCGGCGCCCCTGGCCAGGACGAGCGCATAGTTGGGTGCGCTCTCATCATCGCTTTCCTGCTCGGCGGCGTAGTGCAACAGGGTGCGGCCCCTGGCGTCGCGCGCGTTGATGTCGATGCCCAGGCTCAGCAGGAAATCGAGAAATGCCACTTCCTTCGGGAATGTGTGGCGTGGTAACCAGTGACGGGAGGTGAGGTTGTGCAACAGCGTTTGCTGGCCTGGTTGCAAGGCCAGTGGGTCGAGTCCTTTGGCCATGATCAGGCGCACCAGATCCGGCTGGAAACAATACGCCAGCGATGAGCGTCCGTCGGCTGACTTGCGGGTGGCGTCTGCGCCAAGTTCCAGTAAGGCGTTGATCGGGCTGTCGCCATCGAGCGTGTGGGAGAGCAGCGCCGACTGCAGCGGTGTGTAGTGCTGCGAGTCGTCGGGGTCCTGTGCGATGGCCCATGCGTTGATGTCGGCGCCGCCGGCGACCAGTAGGCGTACCTTTTCGCCGGTGGTGGCAGTGTGTAGCGGGGTCGTGCCGTGGATATCGCGTGCGTTGGGATCGGCACCGTGTGCCAGCAGGACGCGTGCGGTGGCGGCACCGCACCAGCCGAGCATGGTGATGCCGTTGTCCCAGGGTGCGTCGGGGTCGGCGCCGGCATCCAGCAACGCTTCCAGCATGTCCAGATAGTCCTGCCGGCTGATGTGGTTGCGTAGTTTGCTGTCGACCTCTTTCAGCGCCTCCTGGCTGGCCTGCTGCAACGCGCGCTTGGCGGCGAGATAGCGCTGGCGCGTCTGCGCGTCCTTGGCCTGCGCGATCATTGCATCCAGCGAGTCCAGGCTGCCGATGCTGATGCTGTCGATCAGCTGCTGGCGGTACTGTTCGCGTGTCATCGCGGCGATCGGCCCGCGGGTGACCACCAGATCATGCAGCGGCCAGTAACGCTGATGTTCCCAGCCATTGACGCGCGCGCCGTGGGCGATCAGCCAGCGTACCGTGGCCAATGTGCTGTATTTGACCGCCGTGTTCAGTGGCAGCAGCCGCGTGTTGAGCGTGGCGCCTGCCTTGAGCAGGTGCGCGATCATGGCGGTGTTGTCATGCCGGGTGGCGTAGTGGATGGCGGTGGAGAATTCCTGATCGGCGGCGGTGTGTTCCATCAGCCACTCGCTGTCGGGGGTGCAGTCGGGCACGGCGCCGGCCAGCAACGCGGCAGCGACATCGTCGAGCGCGTTGGCACGCGCTGCGTCCAGTAATGCGCGGTCGGCGTTGCTGCGCTCCACGATGGGCAGCGGCGGCGTGTTTGGCTCGTTCTGCGCCGGGTCGCGTTGCAGCCAGGCAAGCCATGCCTTGGCACCATCGCTGGTTGCGTCGAGATAGTAGGTGTCCTCATCCCTGAGTTTGCCGAAGCGCATCCACGATGCCCATTCGGTGCCGGCCAGGCCGAGCTCCGACATCTGGGTGATGAAGGTGAAGAAGTCCGGTGCCAGTGCCAGGCCGTGCAGCATCTGCAGTTCGTGCGAGAAATAGCGCACCGGCTGTCGGGCCGGGTCGGGATGGCTGGTATCTATGGTCAGCCAGTCGCCGTTGATGAGGTTGTAGAAGGCGAATTGGTTTTCCCACATTTCAGGTCGATTCGCCGCCTCTGACAGATCGCGCGAGGCCAGATCCTGTTTCCACTCCATGAAAATGGGCAGCGCCATCGTGTCGATGTGCGTCAGGCTCCACACCGCATCACGGTTGACGCTCATCGATGGCATGTCTTGCTGTTCCATTGCACGCAGATGCGAGGGGACGTGCCAGCCAAAGGTCACCTCCGCCGACAACTCGCGCAGCACGCGGCGCAGTTGGGTGGGGACCGGTAGGCGGTGGCGGCCCTCGAGCGCGCGCAGTTGGCGTTCGGTCGCCGGCGGCGCGATCAGCAACGGCGTCACCTGCCAGCGGCGCTTGCGCGCGATGGCTTCCATCCAGCGCCATTTCGCCTGCCAGTGCGTCCAGCGTGTCTGCATCGTGGTGTCCTGTGTGGTGCAGGCGCCGAGCGCGCCCGCTGTGGCCAGTGCCACGAGGCCGGCTTCAAGAAACTGACGGCGGGTGACCTTGTTCAGAAGCAGTTCCTTGCAGGAAGCACAGTCGGGAGGCTGCTTGCACTAAGCAGGATAGCGGGCCAGGCGTGGGTGCCTGCGGAAGGCCGATGGCAGGTGCCTGTACTGCTGATTCTGCATGCTGTTTCCTGTAGGCGATAAGGTTCGCGGGCCGAGGTGGAGATGGATTCGCTCCCGCCAGCATGGGAACGCGACGACACGTGCGGTGTTCTTCTTCAGATTCTCCAGTACGCTTTTCCCTGGTCCTCACGCGGCCAGCACGGCAGCCGAACAACAATCTGCGCCGCCCACAATGAGGAGACGGACGTGTCGTCGTTCGCAATTTATCTGATCGGTATGGTGGTGGTCATCAGCGGCTTGGCCTATGGCGCACACCTGGCCGGGCTGAGCGCGCAATGGATCGCGGTGGGTGCGGTCGTCCTCTTGGGCATTGGCATCGTGACCGCCGTTTCCAGAACGCGTAGCAAGGACCCGCCTGCCAAGTCGGATGCCTGATGCAGGTAAAGGAATGGGTGCAGGCTCAGTGTGGCCGCATCGGCACCTCCAAGCATGCGAACGGGCTCACTCACGCGGCAGTCGGCATCGGTCCAGTGATTCAAAACCACAGATCCCGCACACAGCGGCCATCGGCGGGAAGATCGTCGAAGCTGTCCAGGCCGTCGAAGTGGTCGATGGGCAGGTGGGCGACCGCGTGTGGATCTGCAAGCCGGAGATTGACCGCCATGCGGCGGCGGCCGTCCGCTTCCAGGTGCAGGCCGCGCCAGCAGAGGACGCTTGCGCAGGTTGGGCAGAAGTGGATTTCCAGGACGGGAGCGCGGTTGTCGGCACGCACATAGGTCTGAGTGGGGCCGTGCAGGGCAATGCGCCCGTGCTCGAAGTCGTAGGCCCATAGCGCTCCATAGCGGCGACACAGGGTGCAGTTGCAGGCGGTGATCGAGCCCGGATCGCCCGCCAGTTGCCACCCCGCACTGCCGCAGTGGCAGCGGCCGCTGAGTATGTCCGGGGTCATGGGGAACTCCTGTGTCGGTGCGCAGTGGCGGCAATCTAGCAGGTGGCGGTCGCGTCCAGGCAGGCGTCCTCACGCGGCACTGCGCAGCGGTGCATACAGTGGCTGCGCGCTGGTGACGGGATCTGCGCTGCACTGCGAACTCGTCCATGCGCGACGCCACCTGGCCTTTATGCACATCCGAGGAACTGTCATGTCCATCGAACTGGAGCAGACGTCTGCTGACCGCGCACGCCGCATGGTGCTGCGCACTGCATTGCTGGGTGGTGCAGCCTTGCTCTCAGCTGGCGCGATGGCGAATGCGCGGCGCCCTGCGGGCGCGCAGCGGGGCAAGGCGGCCGGAGATGGGGCGCAGCTGACCTTGGGCATGGTGGTGTTCGACGGCTTCCAGCTGCTGGACGTGTTCGGGCCGTTGGACATGTTCGGCAACCTCGAGGGCAAGGTGAAGATCGTGATGCTCGGCGAACGCATGGGCGCGGTGGCCAGCAGTGCGGGGCCGGCGGTCGCGGTGGATCACACCCTGGATGCGGCGCCCACCATCGACATCCTGCTGGTACCCGGCGGCACGGGCACGCGACGCGAAGTGGACAACGCTGCGCTCATCGCCGGCATCGCGCGCCTGGCACGCGCCGCGCCGCATGTGGGCAGCATCTGTACCGGTGCGGCGCTGCTTGCGCGCACCGGCTTGCTGGATGGGCGGCGTGCCACGACCAATAAACGCGCCTTCAACTGGGTGGCAGCGCAGGGCCCCAAGGTGCAGTGGGTGAGGCAGGCGCGCTGGGTGGAAGACGGACACATCTTCACTTCCTCCGGCGTGTCGGCGGGCACGGACATGGCACTTGCGTTGATCGCCAAGATCTTCGGTCGCGATGCTGCCAGTCAGGTTGCCGGTATTGCCGAGTATGTGTGGAACGAAGATTCCACCAACGATCCGTTCGTCGCTGCGGTCGGCGCGGGTTGAGCGGCGGCGGCTGGACGCTCCGCGAGACGCTGGACAACGCAGGACGCATCGTGCCGCCCTACGTTGCGTGAGATCTGCCGCGATGCGCCAGGGTTTTCCGATCTGGGCAACTGCCTTCAACCAGAGCGCATCGAGCGTTATCCTGCGCCTGCCGAGGCCGGCGCAAGCGACGCAGGCCCCTTCTTGTACAAGGCTGGAGTGCGCTGTCGCAATGCGGGCGATGGCGCGCTGGCCAACCGGCAGAGGTGACGATTGGACGCGACACAGCCTGGCGAAACACATGCGGCACCGGCCACACGGCTCTATGCGCTGCTGGCGCGTGAGGCGCGCACCGCCGTGATCTTTCGCCGCGGGCCGACCAAGCAGGTACAGCTCATTGGCTGGGACCGCGCCACCGATACCTTCGAGCATGGGCAATGGTTCAAGGGCCGCATCTACGAGCGGCGGTGCGATCTGTCGCCGTCGGGGCGGCTGCTGGTGTATTTCGCGGCCAAGCACAAGGGCGACTTCGGCAGCTGGACGGCGTTGTCGCGGCCGCCGTTCTTTACGGCGTTGGCACTGTGGCCCAAAGGCGATACGTGGGGCGGTGGCGGCGTCTTCGAGGACGAGCGGACGCTGCTGTTGAATCACCGCCCACAGGACGGCCGTGCGCCGTTTCCGCTGCCCACCGGGTTTCGGTTGCCGCACGAGATGAGGGTGCGGCCATTCGGGCAATACTCCGGCGGTGGCGAGGATGCGCCGATCGACGATGCGCTCCGGCAGCGCGATGGATGGCGCGTGCGCGATGCCGGTGAAGGCGAGAGCGGTGGGCTGCGCAGTGGGGTGCTCTATCGCTTCACGCGCCCGCGTGTGCTGGAGAAGCATGGCAAGGGCGGGCACGTGCTGCAGTCGCTGTTACAGGCAGTGGGGCGGCAGAACGATGCGTGGTATGCGCTGGATCACCGTGTGCTGGATCGTGAGGGTGCCGTGCTGGCATCGCTACCGGGTACCGACTGGGCCGATTGGGATGGCGGCGATCTGGTGTTCGCGCGCGAGGGTTGTCTGTATCGCTTGCACGAGAGCGCGATTGCGCGCTATCCACAGGACGGAGAGCAGGTGGTGCGGCGATTGCACGACTTCAACAGCGCACGCTTTGCGACCCTGCCACCGACGGCCGAGGCGCGGCGTTACTGAAGACGCCACATGCGGCGTGGGGACGGTGCGTGCCGTGAGTCGGCGTTGAGGGTAGCTGTGGCAAGCGCGGAAAAGCCGGCCCCCAGCGTTAGTCGGGCAATTGCATTGCACATGCTGCGATCGTGCCCCTGGTGAGGGCTTCAAGGATGGCGCGGCTGTGGATCCTGCGCCCGTGTCGAGCGCCCCAAACGGTGGCTGCGCAGCGTGATCAGCCCGATACCGACACGGCATCGTCGCTACCGCGACGCGCTGTGGCATCACCATCAGGCGCTGTCGTTGGCGCGCAGGTGTGCGAGCAGCAGCGGGTGCAGCACCGCGGGCATCGGCATGCTGCGTGCGCCCTGTTCCCATTGCTGCAGGAACGGCGCCAATGCGTGGCGATGCCAGCCACTTGGCCGCGGGCGTGCGGCCAGCCGTGCGCGCAGCTGCTCCACCAACGCGTCCGCGTGCGTGGTATGGCCGCGTTCCAGATGAAAGAACACGAAGGCGAGCAGCAGGCTGTCGGGGCTGGCGAATACCACCGTGGGCGGCACCGCGCCGGTATCGTCGCCCGTTTCCAGCAACTGCAGCCAGGTGTCGGCAGGGCGTTCGAACCAGGGGCCGGCGAGCTGCGTGGCAATGCGGCCGAAATAACTTGCGTCCAGCGTGGGGAGTGCGGCCGCCAGGCGATCCAGGCCGGCCTCGAGCGTGGCATCGCTGCTTGCCGGATTCACCACCCAGCCGCCGTAATTGCCGATGTCCGCACTGTGCAGGATGTCTTCGCCGAGAAACCGGGCTGCGCCATCCACGACATGCAGATCGTGCAGGTGGGTGGTTGCCGTACGCTGCTGCCAGGCCAGCAGGCGCGCATGCTGCAGGCCCACCTGCACCATCAGCTCGCCCAGGGAGGCGTCGTAGCTGGCCCATAGATGCTGGCGGTTGCCGTCGACATCGCGGATCCAGTGCCACTGCAGCGGCACCGCAACGGCGACGGGCGACCAGTCTGCGGCCCGCAGCGATGCGCCCAGGTGTCGATCGATCAGCTGTGGAAGGACGGCGTAGACCCGGGCTTGCTGGTGCCGTGCCTTGTCGCGTGCGGCCCGCAGCGCTGCCGAGGTGCGCTTGGGTTGCAGAAAGAAGCGCAGGCCGATGGCGCGCTCGATGTCGTCCGCGGCACCGCCGTCGTCAAGGCGCGGCAAGGCCAGATCCTCGGGCGCATTGCGCCGGCGCTTGAGTCCCTGGCGCGCGGCCAGCGCACGGATGCCCTGCAATGCATCGGAAGCGAGCAGGCCATCGAGCGTGGCGGCGATGCCGTCGTTGGCGTCGAAGGTTTCGTCCAGCCAGCCGTTCACCAGTAGGCCATAGCCGTCGACGAACAGCGACGCATCGCCCGACTGGTCGGCAAGCGTCAGCACCTGGTAGAACAGCTCGGCCAGCGGCATGTCGGTGCCGGGCTCGGTCAGCCGGTAGACCACGCGGGTGTCGCCTTCCCACGCCAGATAGGCGGGGCCGTGTGCACGATCGAGCCAACCTGGGGCCTCGGCGGACAGGGCATGGGCGCGTAGTGCGGTGTCGCCGACGTCTTCGGCACGTGTGCGCAGCAGCACGCCATGGCGCAGCAGCATGCTGTGCATGCGCAACCAGGTCAGGTTGGTGTCGTAACGCGCCTGCAGGCGTAGTAGCGCGTAGATGAGCGCTGCCTTGCGCGAACGCTCCACTGCGCTGGCATCGACCAGATGGATGCAGCGCTCGATCAGCTCTTCGATGGCGTGTTGCGACACGGCCGCGTCCTCTGCGTCGGTGGTGAATATCCCGAGGAAGGATGCCAGCAACCGACCTTACTGGTGTCAGCGGAATGTGGAGGGCGTCCCGGTGGTCGATGCGGCGACCTGGCAGGCCAGTCCCGGTGGGTGAAGACATCGGTCGCGCGGATGCGCACAGGCAAGATGCGGGTGTTACCTCGCCGAGCCGGAAGGCCAACCACGCGGCGCGTGGCGTCGTGGTCGATCGAGTGATGCCGTCGTGAAGTGGCGATCGTCAAACTCTCTGGCCTTACTGAAACACCGGTACACGCGGGCGTGGATCACGGAATGGCGACATGGTGGTGCGGATCATTGCGGCCATGAGTACCGGAAATCCCATTACCGCACGCACCATTACCGCTGTGCCCGGCGAGGCCGATCGCAAGAGCCGCAAGGTGGTGGTGGAGTTGTCTGCCCAGCCGGATCCGCGCTGGCAGGCCTGTTTCCACTTCGTCCTGCAGGGCCGCGACGGGCTGTTCCTGCAGACCCGGCCGGTGTTCGACGGCGCCACGTTCGAAGGTGTGGTGGCGGCCGACCAGGTAGACGCGTTCTGGCAGGAATTGCCGGAGGTCATTGCCACCGCCAACGCGCTCACGCGTGCACAGGCGAACAAGGACGCCGGGCGCGCACGCTGAGGCGCCGCGCGCGCAGCGAGCACGCCTGCGCGGCAGGCGGCACGCGAGGCAGTCCAAGGCAGCGGCCAGCTAGGGTTGGTGCGCGTCCACCGTCGAGGCGAGCATGCCGCGGATCCACAGATGCAGCGGATCGTGATCGTTGCGTTGGTGCCAGACCGCGCTGGTCGCCACGCTGGTGGTCGGGTAAGGCAACGGGTACACCTGCAGCCGGGTATTTTCGATGCAGGCGTGGGTGAGGGACTGCGGCACGATGGCGATCATGTCGCTGCCGGGCAGCAGCGTGGGAATGGCCAGCGCGTGCGGCAGCGTGACGCATAGCCGCGGCCTTGCGCCGATGCCGGCCAGCGCGGCTTCCAATGCATGCCGGTCGAACATTTCCGAATGCCGTGCCAGCCCGCGTTCCAGGATGAAACCATCCACCGCACCTTCTTCGCGGCCGCCGACCGAGACCACCGCCAGCGGATAGGTGGCCAGGTCGTGCAGCGTGGGCTGACGACCCGCTGCGGGATGCTGCTCGTGCAGCAGCAGCGCTTCGCCCTGTGCGATCAGGTGCGTCAGCGTCATGCGCTCGGGCACCTGGGCGAAGATGCCGATCGCCAGATCGATACGCCCCAGATCGATCTGCTCGGCAAGATCCAGCCGCGTGGACGGCAGGATGGCGATGTCCAGATTCGGTGCTGCCTGCCGTAGCGCGCGCAGCAACGGCGCCATGAGCGTGGCGGTGAGGTAGTCGTTGGCCGCGAACACGAAGCGGCGCGTGGTGGTGGCGGGATCGAAGCGCTCGGCTCCCATGACCGCCTCCAGCCGGCGCAGGCAGTCGCGCAGTTCTGCGGCGACGGCGGTGGCGCGTGCGGTGGGCAGCATCCCCTTGCCGGTGCGCACGAACATGTCGTCGCCCATCACCATGCGCAGACGCGACAGCGCATGGCTCACCGCCGATTGGCTCAGATGGAGACGGCGGCCCGCGGCGACCAGATTGCGGTCTTCGTAGATCGCATCGAAGACCTTCAGCAGATTGAGGTCCACCTGGCCGATGGGCACGCCTGACCTTCCGCAAAATGAATTTGCTGCATCTTGAACCTGAAAACAATCCAGTTCCTTGCGTCGTGCCAAACGCCCATGATCGGTTGCGTCAGAAACAGGACGCATCCGCACGCCGATAGCGGGCGTGCGGCCCCGGGTCTGCGTTGGTCACCGCCGCGCGGGCCGCAACACGACGTCCGATGCGGATCGGATCGATGAGGACCCCATGCAAGACCATCGCGAGGCGCTGATCCAGCGCAGCATCGAGCTGTTGGACGCCATCAAGGAGCGCACGGCCGGTACCCAGGTCGAGCGCTGGTTGAACCGCACCTATGGCCCGGATTCGGCCTTGTTCCAGGCCCTGGCCGAGCTGGTGACGGGCGGCGTACGCGATGGTTGGGCGGCCAACGAGGAACTCGACGGTGCGATCTACCGGCGCAGCCGGATCGCCGCGCCTTCCGAGCGCACGCATTACTTCAGCATCACCGCGGTCTACATGGACAGCGGCAGTGCGCAGAACACACCGAAACACACCTATCGCGGGCAGTACCACACCCATACCTACGGCGAATTCAACATGGTGGTTCCGCTCGACCCGGGCGCGGCGCTGATGGGCCCGAACGGATGGTGCGAGGCCGGATGGACGGCGCCCGGCCCGGGCTCGCATCACTACCCCGAAGCGCGGGGTGGACGCATCATCGCGCTGTTCTACCTGCCGGCAGGGCGCATCGTCTACGGACCACCGCCGGAAGAGGACGCGTGATGAGCGCCGGATGCCGGAGTCACCCACCCAAGGCGCGAGCCGCTCGCACTGCCGCGGCTGCAGGCGCGGGGGTGGCCACCGAGACGACCCTCAAGGCCGTCTGGAATGCCGAGGCCGCCAGCGCCGGCCAGCACGCATGGCCCGCTGCGGCAGGCGATGCCGCGGCGCTACCGCGCCATTGCGCAGGCGCTTACCAGTCCGTGGGTGCATAGTCCTTCAGGAATTGCCCCCACACGTGCTCGCCGGTATTGAAGCCATGGATGATCGGGTCGACGATGCGTGCGGCACCGTCGACGATGTCCAATGGCGGGTGGAAGCGTTCCTGCTGCACCTTGAGCGCGGCGATGTCGGCCGGATCTTCGTCGGTCACCCAGCCGGTGTCCACGCTGTTCATGTGGATGCCGTCGTTCTGGTAATCGGCCGCCGAGGTGCGCGTCATCATGTTCAACGCGGCCTTGGCCATGTTGGTGTGCGGATGCCGGGTGGTCTTGAAATTGCGGTAGAACTGGCCTTCCATCGCCGAGACGTTGACGATGTGCTTGTCGCGTTCGGGCGTGCGCAACATCAGCGGTTTCAGGCGCGCATTGATGATGAACGGTGCGACGGCGTTAACCAGTTGGGTCTCCAGCAGTTCCACCGAGGGCACCTCGTGCATCAGCAAACGCCACGAGTTACGGCCGCGTAGATCCACCTGCTGCAGGTCCTGATCGAGCCGGCCTTCGGGGAACAGATGCTCCTGCCCCACCAGCTCGTCGTCCAGCAACGCAATCTGCGATAGCTCGGCGGCGCGGGTCAGGCCATCGGCATCGACGAGGCCGCGGCCGTGCACTGCCGGCAGCGCCGTGGCAGAGGCGTCGCGCAGCAGCTCGGGCGTGCGCAGGCCTTCGTAGTGGCCCACCAGGTTGCGCACCGTTTCCGGCAGCTCATGCAGGGCAGCGGTTTCGCCCGCCATCATGTGCGCATAGAACTGCGGCGGGCGGCGCACGGTCTGGCAGGCATTGTTGATGATGAAGTCCAGCCGCTCGCGCGTCGCCAGCAGCTGGCTGCAGAACGCTTCCACGCTGGGGGTATGGCGCAGGTCCAGCCCGAACACCTGCAGGCGATGGCCCCATTGCGCGAAGTCCGGCTCCTGCGCATACCGCGCGGCGGAGTCGCGCGGGAAACGCGTGGTGACGATGAGCTCGGCGCCGGCACGCAGCAGCTTCAAGCCCGCCTGGTAACCGATCTTGACGCGGCCGCCGGTCAGCAATGCCACGCGCCCGCGCAGGTCGGCGGTTTCGGTGCGCTTGAAGAAATTCAGCTCGGCGCAGGCCGGGCACATCTGGTCGTAGAAATGATGCAGCTGGGTGAACTTCTGCTTGCACACATAGCAGTGGCGCAGCTCCGGCGAATGCGTCGGCTCCGGCGTGGCGGCGGCATTCTCGCCGTTGTGCGCATCGTGCAGGCCGGCTGCATGCGGCGGGAAATAGTTCGGGGTGCTGAACACCGGCTTGCGCCGCAGGGCGCGGATGCCGCGCTGTTCGAGCAGGGCTTCGGCCTTGCGCACCTTTTCCTGATTGCGCTCGCGTTCGCGCTGCTTGAGCAGCTGGCGGCGCGCCTTGGGTTCGGGGTGGTAGACCCTGGCGACCACCTGATGCAGGCGCACGCGGTCGGCCTCGGGCAGGGTGTCGAGCACGCTGCGATCGGCATCGATGGCTTCCAGCAGATCCAGCGCGGCGCGCAGGCGGTCGGTCAGCGGCAGGTCGGCGGCAGGCGGGGGCGAGGCGGTGGTGGTCAAGGCGGATCCAGGGAAGTGGCGATGGCGCGGCCGCTGCGAACGGCTGTGGGCGGTGCCCGTACCGGGGCAGGGCAGCGGCCTGGCCGGGATGGGACGCTGCCGCGGGATGCGCCGCGTTGCGGGCGGCCATTTTCGCCGATCGGTGGGGCACCGCGCCAATGCGGCGTGCGCTGCCTTCGCCACCGCTCCGGCGACCGGGGGGCGCTGGCCGTGCCGCCGGCCGCGCGCCCGGAGGGCGTGCGTACTGGCACGTTGAGGTGCCCGGCCGGATAATGCCGCTTCGACAGCGACACTTCGCCGGTGCCGGCATGTCGGTCACTCCAGGGGGATACATATGAAAATCGCTGTACTGGCCACTGCGCTGGCCGGCCTGCTGTGCGCGTGTACGGTCGTTTCGCCCGATCCCGGGCAACAGGCCGTGCTGGTGGACAAACCCCTGCTGTTCGGCAAGGGTGGGATCCGTCTGGACGATGTGCGCGCCCCCGGCCGCACCTATGCATGGTTGACCACCTCGGCCACCTATGTGGACGTGACGCCGCAGACGGTGCAGGTGGCTTTCGACGATTTTTCCTCCAGCGACAACATCCTGTTGGATTTCTCCACGCAGATCCAATATCGCATCACCGCACCGGCGCTGCTGCTGTCCGGTTTCGGGCCGGACTGGTTCAAGAATAACGTCGCCAGCCAGTACGCCTCCATCGTGCGCGATCAGGTCAAGCGCTACGACATGACCCGGATGATGAGCGACCCGGACACCGCCAGAAGAATCGACGATTCGGTGACGCAGAACGTGCGTGCACTGGTCAAGGAGCAGCGGTTGCCGATCGAGATCCAGAACATCACGCTGGGCCGTGCGCGCCCCAATCCGGACGTGCTGCAGCAGATGAACCTGACGGCGGCGCAGCAGCAACGGGTCAAGACCCTGGTCGAGGCCACCACCGCCGAACGGCAGCGCGAGCAGGAGCAGGTGGCCAAGGCCGATGCCGATAATGCCTACCGTAATCGGATGGGGCTGACGCCGGAACAATACCTGGCCAGCCAGATCGCCGAACTCAATGCCGAGGCCTGCAAGAAGGCGCAGGCGTGCTACATGGTGCCGTCGGGAACCTCGGTCATCGCCCGCTAGCCTTCGCTGGACGTTGCCAGGCACGGCCATCGCGGCCTGCGGCAGGCCGCTCGTGGCCAGTGATCGCTCACACCTTCTGCAACGCCGCCGGGCTACGGTGGCCGTCTGTGCTGGGTTGCAAGGAACGATCATGGGCCTGCTGGTCGATGGCAAGTGGCAAGACCGCTGGTACGACACCGACAAGAGCGATGGGCGTTTCGAACGCTCGCAATCGCAGTTCCGCCATTGGGTGACGCGCGACGGCGCGGCCGGCCCGCATGGAGACGCCGGATTTCAGGCGGCAGCGGGGCGCTACCACCTGTACGTGTCGCTGGCATGCCCGTGGGCGCACCGCACGCTGATCTTCCGCCGGCTCAAGGGCCTGGAAGGAATCATCGATGTTTCCGTGGTGCATTGGCTGATGGGCAAGCAGGGCTGGACCTTCCAGCCCGGGCCTTGCGTGATCGCCGACCCGATCAACCACGCCAGGCATCTGTACGAGATCTATCTGGCCGCCGATGCGCAGTATTCCGGGCGTGTGACCGTGCCGGTGCTATGGGATCGCGAGCGCAAGACGGTGGTGAGCAACGAGTCGGCCGACATCATCCGCATGTTCAACAGCGCCTTCGACGCGGTGGGTGCGCAGCCGGGCGATTACTACCCGCAGGCCTTGCGCAGCGAGATCGATGCAGTCAATGCGCGTGTGTACGACACCGTCAACAACGGCGTGTACAAGGCCGGATTTGCGACCACCCAGCAGGCCTATGAAGAAGCGGTGGTGCCGCTGTTCGAGACGCTGGACTGGCTGGAAGCGCGCCTGGGCCGACAACGCTACCTGTGCGGCGAGGCCTTGACCGAAGCCGATTGGCGCCTGTTCACGACGCTGGTGCGCTTCGATGCGGTCTACGTGGGGCACTTCAAGTGCAATCTGCGGCGGATTGCCGACTACCCGCAACTGTCCGGGTTTCTGCGTGAGCTCTACCAGATGCCGGGCATCGCCGACACGGTGAATTTCCAGCACATCAAGGGCCACTACTACCAGAGCCACGACATGATCAATCCCACCGGCATCGTGCCGATGGGCCCGCAACTGGATCTGCTGGCTCCGCACGGGCGCGGCGCGCGCCAGGACGACTAGCCCGGCGCGCGGAGAATCGACACGGACGCGTCACGGGGCGTGACACGGGCGCGCGCACCTGGCCCGCCAGCCCGCTGATTGCCTATGCTGTCGGGCCGAAAACAGGAGAACACGCGATGCTGAATCACGTGATGGTGGGAAGTAACGATATCGCCCGTTCCAGGCAGTTCTACGACGCGGTCCTGGGCCAGGTATTGGGCGTGCCCGCGCCGCTGGTCAATACGGCCGGATCCGGCCATGTACGGCTGTTCTACCGCCACGCGGGCAGCACGTTCTGTGTGAGCCAGCCGATCGACGACGCGCCGGCCACCAGCGGCAACGGCACCACGGTGGGCTTCAGCTGCGCGTCGCCGCAACAGGTGCAGGCCTTCCACGACGCGGCGGTGGCCGCGGGCGGTACATCCATCGAAGATCCGCCCGGTCTGCGCGAAAGCAGCCTGGGCTCCGCCTGGCTGGCGTATGTGCGTGACCCCGACGGCAACAAGCTGTGCGCCATTCACCGGCCTGCCTGAGGTCTTCGACGCCTGCCTGCGGGCGAGCAGCGTGCGATGGTGCTTTGCGCTGCCGATAAGACTGCGCAGCCGGCGATGCCGGTGGGCGCCTGTGCTCGCGCCGCAGTTATTCGTCTGCGGCGCTGCGGACGATCAACGCGGCAGCGCCCACCGCCATCGCATCTTCGACGGCGCCGGTGCGGGTCTGCCCGTACCGTTCGATCGCGCGCATGCGCAGATTGAAGGTGAGATACGCGGCGCCGACGGCGGCGGCTGCACCCAGCACGGCGGCGATGCCGCGCTGCTGGCGAGGGGCCAACGCCGCGCCGGCAATCATGCCGGTGGCCACGCGCGCGACCATGCCGGGCAGCACGATGCGGTCGGGTGCGCTCTTCATCTTGTCGCCTGCGATCTCGCCGCTGGCCAGCGCCAGCATGCCGGCCGACGCCAGCGGGTTGGCGAGCAGGCTGGGCGCGCCGTTGTCGCGGGGAAGCTTGCCGTTGCGCGCTGCATTGGTCACCGCGGCAAGCGGCGTCATCGAGCGCATGCCGGCCACCGCGCCCATCAGGATGGAATGAATCAGAGCCATAAGCACCTCGGTACGTGCCGCGCGACCACAGGCGGGATGCGCTGCGTGCCGGCACGATGTGTCGATGCAGGCAGCCTAGAAGGTGGCATGTGTGGGTGCTGGCAAGACGCCAGAGGCGGACGTCGCGGCGATGTGCCGGGTCGGCGCGTGGCTGCAGGGCAGCGCGCAGGCCCGTGGAGCCTGCGCGGTGAAGCCTGGGATCGCAGCGTCACCGAGGTGCAGCTGCGCGATGTGGTCGCGTGCGCCCCTGCGGACGCGACCGTTTGGCGGAATGCAGACAGGTCAGCGTGTGGCGAACCTGCCCGCACGCCACGCCATCCACACGATGCTCAGCCCGACCACCAGACACACCAGCGCCGCGGGTAACGAGGCTTCCGGGCCGAACACACCGCCGGTGAGCATCTCGGGCATGGCCGGGTTCGGCACGCTGCGCGCGATGGCCGCACCCGAGGTGATGCCCGAGACGGCGGCGCCGAACAGATAGCCCTGCGTGAAGTTCCAGGCGATATGCGCCCCGATCGACACCCAGATGCGGCCGGTGAGCGCATAGAACGCGCCGAGCATGACGCCGGCTTCCAGGGCGATGCAGATCGCCGCCAGGACCGTGGCATTCGGATTGCCCAGATGGCTCAGGCCGAAGATCGCCGAGGACACCGCAAAGGCGGCCCAGGGGCCGAAGGCGCGCCATAGCAGGCGCAGGATCGCCGCACGCATCATGAGCTCTTCCACGATGCCGGCCTGCAACGCCTGGCGCAGCGGAGTCCAGGCCGATGCAGGCCCGGTGGGCTGGATGTCGTAGAGACCGAACAGCGCCATGATGCCCATGACGGCAGAGAACATCGCCGCACCGGCCAACAGGCCGATCACCAGTTGCGGCAGCATGGGACGCAGCGCGATCTCCGACGGCGTGCGTCGTTCGCCCAGCCGCACCGCCAGCGTATAGATGCCCAAGGCCACCAGCGCGCCGAAGGCGCTGACCGCGAACTGCGCGGGTTCGTCGGTCTTCGGCCAGAAGCTGCCGAGCAGGCGGGTGACGATGCCGGTGGGCACAGCGACCAGGAAGAACAGCAGGGTTGCCCAGGCGCAGGCGCGCAGCCAGCGCAGGCGGCCCGGGCGCAGGACGCCGCGCTCGCCCAGTTCGATGGACTGCGATGCGTGCGTGGCCGCAGACGCTGCAACAGGAGAGGGGGATTGCGTCATTGCGTGCATGTGCGACTCCTTGTGGATGCGGCGGGTCAGGGGGTGGGGACGTGAGGGGCAGCGGCGACCGCCGCCTCGGCGATACGGGTGGCGAACGGTCGCCGGTTCAACGCGGCGATGGCCTCGGCCAGCACCGCAGACAGCGGGACCGACAGTTCCGCATCCAGTTGCGCAGCCGCCGCATTGGTCGCGGCCCATTGGCGCTGCAGGGCGGGAATCATCCGCTTCGCTTTGGGGGTGAGTGCCACGATGCGTTCGCGTGCATCCGTGCCGGCCTTCAGCACCACCAGACGCTGCCCGACCATCTGGGCGACGGTCTGGCTGGCGGCGGAATGGGTGATGCCGATCTCCTGTGCCAGCACCTTGATCGAGGCCGGGCCAAGCCGCATGAGCACGCGCAACACCGGGGTATAACGCGGCCGCCAGGCAAGCTCGGAGCTGGCGTAGACCGCTTCGAGATCGCCGTCCAGCAATTCGATCAGGTGCCGGACCAGGGTGCCGAGTGTGGGCGAGGCTGGGTTCATGGCTGAAATGTATAAGCGCTGTTGCATTTGCGCCATGTGCCGGAAGTCGGGGGTGGCCTTGCAGAACGAATGGCCCGTTGCGTCAGGGATGGCGGATCAGCGCGGATCTGGCCGGGTCGCCATGTGTTGCCTGCCCGCCCAGGGGATGCGTCAGTTCAATGGCCCGAGCGGCGCAAGCACGGGCGCGCGCGCCATGTCGTTGGGATTGCTGCCGGGCACGTCCTGCGGCACCTGCATGCCCCTGCTACGGTAGAAGTCCGTCCAGTACGGCGAGATCGTGCCGGTTTGCGGATTCCTGAAGTTCATCGGTTGCAGCGCGAAGACCCGGTGCGCGCGGAACGCCCGCTCGATGAAGTCCGAGCAGTAGTAACTGTCGTCGTTGGGAACGTAGGTCGCGTTGTACGGCTTGCCGAGCATGCGGCGCGCCTGGGCGATGGCATCGGCAATGGCAGGGCGGTGTTGGCGCACCAGCCGATAGACCAGGATCTTGCGCTGCCGGGCGGTGGATTCTTCGACGAACTCGCGCAGTGGCTGTTCGCGCGAACCTTTCTCGTCGGCATGCAGTACCACCTGCGTGGCGCCGGCATGTGCGAGCAAGCCGACGTGGTCGAAGCTGGGCGCGCCCTGCTGGGCGGTAGCGTCATCGATCGCGCCGCTCAGGCCGGTCTGTCCGGCGGTGACGAACAGCAGATCGCCGTCCTGCAGGCGCAGCGCCAGCGCCGTGCCGGGCAGCGATGCGAGAAGCAACAGGATCAGCGCAGCGAGACGCATGGTGCAGGTCCGGCAATGGGAAGGGCGGCATTATCGCCCGGAAAATCTGCCGTCTCCCGGGACGTGCCGGCACTGCGTGACAGCACGTGCAGCCATCGCCATCGCGGCGATCGCGCAGCGTGGAGCCAGTCCGGCCCGGCGGCAGCGGCTGTAGAATGGGGCTGCCAGCGGGCGTCGCCGCCGCCATCGCGTCGCGGCAATCCTTGCGTTTCCACTGGAGTGTTGCATGCGTTCTGCTGTTGCGTTGTCGCCGATGGGGCGCCTGTTCGCGCTGGCCGCCCTCATCGAGGGAATCACCTGGGCCGGTCTGTTGCTCGGCATGTTTCTCAAGTACGGCACCCAGACCACCGAGCAGGTGGTGTGGCTGTTCGGGCGCCTGCACGGCGCGGCGTTTCTGTTCTACGTGGTGGTCAGCGTGCTGGCGGCACTGCGGCTGCGCTGGCCCTGGTGGGCCTGGGTCCTGAGTCTGCTGGCGGCGGTGCCGCCGCTGGTCACCTTGCCGCTGGAGGTGTGGTTCCGGCGCATCGGTCTGCTGGGCCAGCGGCGCGCCCGCTGAGGTCGCGTATCGGCTGACACGGACACGCAGCGGCCGCGGTGGCGCGCTCGCGGCCGCTGCCGGACGCGCGTGGCGTACCGCGGCGGCGGCCGGCGCCGGACATGGACGCGGCGGCGCGGGCTTGTCATGATGGCGAGCTCAAGGGCAGATCGCGGGGGGGCGATCATGCGTCGCTGGACGATGGGTGTGGGTGTGTTGTTCGCGTTCGCCGTGTGGATGCCGGCATTGGCGCAGGAATCGGTGGAGCTGACGCCGTATCTCAAGCGGGATCGGTTCGAACGGATCAAGATTTCGCCGACGGGCGAATACTTCGCGCTGACGATGCCGCTGGAGGACCGCACGGTGCTGGGCATCGTGCGCCGCGAAGGCACGGTGGCCACGGCCAAGGTCACCGGGGGCGTCAACAGCGTGGTCGACGATTTCTGGTGGGCCAGCGACGAGCGCATGGTGGTGTCGATGGCGCAACGGCTGGGCTCGCGCGACCAGCCGGTGGCGATCGGCCAGCTGCATGCCATCGATGCCGATGGCAAGAATGCCCGGCTGCTGGCCAGCCCCTATGGCACCAATCCCGACATGAACGGCGTGCAGCTGAAGATGGATCTGGACCCGGCCACCTTCGTGCTGGACACCTTGCGCGAGGACCCGCGCAATATCCTGGTGTCCACGGTTCCGTTCGTCGGCGACCCGAACATCCGTATCGACAAGCTGGACATCCAGACCGGCCGACGCGCGACCGTGGCGACCTCGCCGGTGCGTCGGGCGAACTTCGTGACCGACCAGCAGGGCCGTATCCGCTTCGCCCGCGGCCTGGAGGTGAGCAACGACAGCAAGCTGTATTACCGCGACGACGACGCGGCGCCGTGGCGCCTGATCAACGATTCGGCCAGCAGCCGGCACCGCGAGTTTCCGCTGGGCTTTTCCGCCGATGGTGCGGTGGCCTATCTGCAGGTGGAGCAGGCCACCGGTCCCGATGCGCTGGTGGCCTGGGACCCTGCAACCGGCAAGACCACGCCGTTGCTGCGCGACGACAGCGTCGATCCGTACCGCATCCTGCGCGACCTGGATGGCATCACCCCGATCGGCGCTTCCTACATGAGCGATCGGGTGCGCAACCGGTTCTTCGACGAGAAAGCCCCGACTGCCCGGTTGTACCGCAGCCTGGAGAAGGCGTTCGACGGTAGTGCGGTCTACATCACCTCTGCCACCAGCGACCGCCGTCTGGCATTGGTCCAGGTGTGGAGCGATCGCAACAACGGTGACTATTTCTTGTTCGACACGGTGAGCAAGAAGGCCGATCGTGTGTTCGGCCGCCGCGACTGATTTTCGCCCGATGTGGTTCCGGCGAGCAGGCAGCTGAGCTTCAAGGCGCGCGACGGGCTGGAGTTGCATGGCTACCTGACCCAGCCCTTGCATGCAGAAGCCGGCAAGCCGCTGCCGTTGATCGTGATGCCGCATGGCGGGCCGTTCGAAATCTTCGACGAGTGGGCCTTCGATGACGATGCCCAACTGCTGGCGGCCGCAGGCTATGCGGTGTTGCGCATCAACTACCGCGGCTCGGGCAACTACGGTCGTGCATTCACCCAGGCCGGTGCGAAGGAGTGGGGCGGGCGCATGCAGGACGACGTCACCGATGCCACGCGCTGGGCCATTGCACAGGGCGTGGCCGATGCGTCGCGCATCTGCCTCTACGGCGCCAGCTATGGCGGGTATGCGGCGTTGATGGGCGTCGCCAAGGAGCCGGCCTTGTACCGCTGCGCGGCCGGGTATGTGGGTGTCTACGACCTGCAGACCATGGCGCGCGACGACGGACGCCGTGCGCGCTGGGCCAGCAACTGGACGGTGGACTGGCTGGGCGCGCGCGACACCCTGGCAGCGCGCTCGCCGGTGAACCTGGCCCGCCAGATCAAGGTGCCGGTGTTCCTGGCGGCGGGCGGCAAGGACGAGCGCGCGCCGATCGAACACACCAAGGGCATGGAGCGTGCCTTGAAAGGCGCCGGCGTGCCGGTGGAGTCGCTGTACTTTCCCAACGAAGGCCATGGTTTCTACACCGAGGCACATCGCCGGGAGTACTACACGCGCTTGCTGGCATTCCTGAGCAAGCAACTGGGCGGCGCCACGGCGAAATGAGCGCGCGCTGGTCGGGGCGCTCCGGAACCCGGGTGCTACTGCAGCAGGACTAGATTGTCAGGGCCGATTCCCTGGCGCGCGGTTGCCGTGTCGACTGATGCTGCACACTCGCGCATGCGGCTGCCCACGCGCCTTGATGCGTGAACCGGAATCGCGCGCGCGCACGTGGCGATCGCCGCGCGCGTGCACTCAGGCACCGCAGCGAACCCGCAGCGCGGCGGTGCCGACGCTGCGGGTCTGGCCGGTGTGCTCACCTGTCGGGCATCGGCTTCATCGCATATTGCGCAGGCGGGGTTGCGCCGAGCAGGTGCTGCACGAAGTAATCCCAGCGGCGACGGGTGACGTAGGGTGTGATCTCGCCATAACCATGCTTGGCATTGGGCAGCATCAGCATGTCGAAGTCCTTGTTGGCCTTGATCAAGGCATCGGCTACCAGCAGGGTGAGATACGGCGGCACGTTGTCGTCCAGCGTGCCGTGCACCAGCATCAGCCGGCCCTTGAGCTTGCTGGCATGGTTGGCATTGGCTTGGTCGTCGTAGTTGGAACTGCCATCCTTGGCGACGATGTGCTCGCCGTGATACTTCTCGGCCCAGTCGTCCTCGTAGCCGCGGTTGTCGTGGTTGCCGCTTTCCGACCAGGCCACCTTGAACACATCGGGGTAGCGCAGCATCGCCGCCGTGGACGCGTTGCCACCGCCGGAATGGCCCCAGATACCGACCCGGCTGGTATCGAACCACGGGTAACGTTGGCCGAGTTCCTTGACCGCAGCCACCTGGTCGGGCAGCGTGTTGTCGCCCATGTTGGCGTACCAGGTGTCGTGGAAGGTCTTGGAACGCCACGGCGTGCCCATGCCATCGATGGCGATGACGATGAAGCCCAGTTCGGCCAGCGACTGATTGTCGCCATGGCCGGCGAAGAAACTGCGCCCGCGCACCGAGCCGGTCTGCGGGCCGGGATAGACGTAGTCGATGACCGGGTACTTGCGTGCGGGATCGAAGTTGGACGGCTTGAACATCAATCCGTACAGCGTGGTCTTGCCATCGCGTGCGGTGACCGTGATCGGCTCCGGCGGCACCCAGCCGGCCGCCTTGAGGCGGCTGATGTCGGCGGTGGCCATCGTGCTCACGGTGCGTCCGTCAGCGGCATCGCGCAGCAGCGTGACCGGGGGCGTGACCGAGGTGGAATACGTATCGACGAAGCGGGCGCCATCGGGCGACAACGCCACGCTGTGATCGGCCGCTTCCGGGGTCAGCAGCACCGGCGCGCCACCGTCCAGGCTCACTTTCCATAGCTGCTGGTAGTACGGGTCCACGCCGGCCGAGCGGCCGACCGCCATGAACCACGCGGTGCGGCTGGCCGGGTCCACGCGCAGCAGCTCGGTGACGTTGCCTTCGCCGCTGGTGATGGCGTGCTTGGGCTTGCCCGTGGCCAGGTCGTACAGGTACAGCTGGCCCCAGTCGCTGCGCTCGGAGAACCACACCGCCTCGTTGCTGCCGGGCAGATAGGCCCAGTTGGCGGCGACCTGGCCGCTTTCGTAGTAGGTCTTCGCGGTTTCTTCGAAGGCGGTACGCACCTGGCCGGTGGCGACATCGGCGATGCGCAGCCAGGTCTGCTTGTGGAAGCGCGAGGTGGACGCGAAGGCCAGCGTCTTGCCGTCCGGCGCCCACTTCACGTCGTCCCACAGGCCAGGCGAACAACTCACGTCGTCGCACAGCGTGGAGCGGTGCTGATCCGGCGGCATCTTCAGGCGAAGCACGCTGCGGGTGGGCACGTCGACGATGACGCGTTCGATCATGGTCACGTCCTTGTCGCCGGCCAGCGGGTATTTCCAGGATTGCAGTTCCGGATGCCCGAGCTTGGTGCTGACCAGATACATATCGCCGGTCTTGCGCTGGTCCTGCTGGAAGGTGGCGATCTTCTGCGAGTCCGGCGACCAGGCGACGATGGCGTTGTCGCTGCGCTGCCAGCCGGCGTTATCGGTGGCGTAACCGAAGTTTTCCACGCCATCGCGGGTGAGCTGGGTTTCGCTGCCGCTGGCCAGATCGCGCAGCCACAGGTTCCAGTCGCGAATGAACACTTCTCGACGCTTGTCCGGCGACAGCACGCCCGGTTCCGGCTTGTCTTTCGCATAGAGCTTGCTGCAGCGTGCCCGCGTATCGCAGACCACCGCTGTGCCGCGCACGCTGAGCCGATAGCGGCCATCGGCCGTGCGTTTGACCGCCGGTGCGAAGGTATCGGCCTTGAGCGGTTTGTCGCCGGTCTTCAACAGCGTATTGAGCGAACGAACCAGCGCAGACTGGTTGAAGAGCGGCGCGGTCTTGCCGGTGGCGGTGTCCAGCTGCAGCAGGCGGTCGCCGGTGGCGTCGTGATCGACATAGAGCACATGGGTGGCGTCCAGCCAGTCGATGCGCGTGGCGGCATGATCGACCAGGGGCTGCGCGAGGTAGCTGACCAGGCGTTCGGCACGCGCGTAGTCGGCTTCGCCGACGCTGGGCGTTTGCGCGCCGGCGACGCACGGCGAGGCGATCAGGACGATGGCGGCGAACAGCTGCCGCATCGGCGACGGGTTGGGCATGGTGGACTCTCCGGCACGAAGGGCGCGCAGCCGCAGGCCGCGCGAACCCCCGATCCTACCTGCCGGTGCCATGGCCCACCTGCGCCGAAAGTCGTGTGTGCGGACATGTCATCGCAGGTCCGCCGCGCGGCCCGCTGTGTGTTGCGGGGCGGGGCGGCGCGATTGCGCGGATGCCCTGGCCCGGCCGGCATACGCGCTGCGTCGCGGTCCCATCGCCGCTGCCGGCGGCTACCTGCCCATGCAGCGCTTCCAGCGCGCCTCCACCCGCTGCGCGAACCATGCCGTGGTGAGGGTGCGGGTGATCTTGGGACTCTCCAGGGTGATGCCCGGTAGTACCGCGCGCGGCAGTGCCTGCCCGGTGTCGCGCTGGGCCAGTGCGAACACCTGCCGGTACAGCGCAGTGTCTTCGAAGTCCAGCGTGGTGCCGGCCTCCAGGGCGCGGCGGATCTGGCGGTCGCTCAGTGCCAGCTGGCTGCCCAGGGCACGCGCGGCGCGCTCGGTGGCACCAGGTGCGTCCAGGCCGGCGCCGGGAACCAGCAGGTCGCCATCCAGGGCCAGTGCGATGCCGCTGGCCTTGCTCAGTGCGGCCTGGAAGGCCGCATTGCGGCTGGCATACCAACCGGCGTTGAAGTCGGCGAAGCGGTACAGCAGGGCGTCGTAGCTGGTCGGGTAGCCCAGCAGATGGGCGGTGCCGAACCACAGCCCGCCACGTCGGCTGAACACTTCATGGCGGATCGAGCCGTCGATCGGATACGGGTAGCCACCTGCATGCTGTTCGGCGAACGCGATGCTGACCTGCATCGGTCCGGCGGTGTGCACGGGGTTGAGGCCATCGAACAGACGCGCGCCCAGCGGCACACTGCCGGTGAAGTCTTCGAAGATGCGGCTCAGGTCCTGTTCGGTCCGCGCGGCGGCGATGCGGTCGGCGTAGCTGCGGCCGTCCGGCGAGGCGATGCGCAGCGCCGCATCCACCATGAAGGCAGGGATGTGGTGCGCACCGGCCCGGCGATCGATCTCCGCACGCGAGATCCTGCCCAGGTTGGGTACGACGGGGTTGGCCTGGTAGGTCGATTCCTGTTCGGTCACCGCCAGCACGGCGCAAATATGCTCGGCGCTGGTCTCCAGCCCTTGCGACGACAACGCCACATACACAGCGTCTGCCCAACCGTTGCGGTCCGCCAGTGTGGCCGGCAGGCGTCGTGCGATATCGGCCTTGACCGCTTCTGGCGAGCGTTGCGGCACGCGCGGGGCCTGGGTGGCGCAGGCGCAGAGCAGGGCGGTGGCGGTCAGGGCGAGCAGGCGCGGGATCACGGCGTTTCCAGGTCGGTTGAGCGGCAGTTCGACGAGATGCAGTCTACGCTGGCGCCGGTGCGGGCTTGCGTGTCGTGGTCCGGCGCCCACCGCGCGTGGCGCCTGGGCCGCGCAGCAGCCCACGGCAGACACGCTTGGCCATTCAAGGCTGGCGCGCCCAGGCCGATAACGGTCACGACCCCGTGCGCGATGCCGACGCGCGCTGTCGCGGTCGACGCTCATCGTTGCAATCGCTCGTCATCGGGCGCCCGTTGTCGAGGCCGCAGCCGTCAGGCTGCGCGCCTTGCCGCAATCACCGCTGTCCGAACCTGAGGAGTGCCCGAGATGCGCCAGCAAACCGCCAGCTTCCGTCGGCGCGCCTTGGTCGGTGCGACGCGGATGCGTCTGCGGTCTGCGTGGTTGCCCAGGTGAGCAGGCTCGCGCACGGCCGCTGGCGCCTGCTCGCCGGCGTGGCCTTGCTGTTGTCCGGTGCGATGGCCTGGGCACAGCCACAACCCTGGAAGCGCATCGAACTGGCCGCGCTCGATGATCCGGTCGCTGCGCTGGAGCTGGCCCGGCAGGTGCAGCACCAGGGCCATCGCGATGGCGACCGCGATGCGCAGTTCTGGGCACTGTTGGCACAGGCGCGTGTGCTGATCTCGCTGGAAGACAATGCCGCCCGGCAGGCCGTGCTGATCCGTGCGCGGGGCTTGCTGAAGCAGCTGCACGGCAACACGGCGCAGGCGCAGCTGTGGCTGGACATCGTGCAGGCACTCAGCGACGTGCGCGAAAACCCCAACCTGGCCATGGTGGCGCGACTGGATGCCCTGCGTCGCCAGGCACGTGCGATGGGGCGCAGCGATCTGTTGTGCGAGATCGAGACGGTGGACATGTGGAGCATGTTGGCCTCCGGCAGCAGCGATGAAGCCTGGAACGCGGCGCAGGCCAGCTACCAATGTGCCGTGCGCGAGCAGGTGCTGGCGCTGGAACTGGATGCGCTGACCCAACTGGGTGCGCTGGCCAGCCGCGTTTCCGGGCGCGTGGCCGATGTCAACGATGCGCAGGACTACCTGCAGCGCGCGCTGACGCGCCTGCACGACCAGCCGGCGCGTTTCCAGCGCAGCCTGATCGAATACGAATACGGCACCTCGCTAGCGCAGCAGCAGCCGGCAGTCGCATTGCTGCACTTCCGGCGGGCGCTGGCGCTCAGCCGCGAGCTGGGCGACCAGGCCGGTATTGCGGCAGCATCGACCAGCGCCAGCGAGGCGCTGATCAAGACCGGCGATGCGAAGGCCGCGTTGGCGATGGCGCGCGAGGCATTGCCGCAGATGCAGGCGCAGGGCAACGTGGGGCGGGTGGCGGCATGCCACGCGGTGTTGCTGCAGGCGCTGACGGTCTTGAAGGCAGAAGGTCTGGGCGAGGCGATCGCGGCCGCGCGCGGGGCAGACGACCCGAACATCACCACGACCGGGCGCGTGGAACTGCTCGATGCGATTGCGCAGGCACTGGCCGCCGAAGGGCGGCATGCCGAGGCCTATCAGGAACTGCAACGCGCCAACGCGCTCCGTGCACAAAGCCTGAGCTATCAGCGCGATACGGTGATGCTGCGCTTGCAGGCGCGCTACGAGGACGCGCGGCGCGACGTGGAAACCGCCGAACTCCGCCGCCGTAGCGAGACCGCGCAGCTGGCGCTGCAGGCGCGCGCGGCCGGGCAGCGCACCTTGTGGATCGCCTTGTGCGCGGCCTGCCTGTTGTTGATCGCGGCGTTGGTGGTGCTGGCATTCGGTGCGCGCCACCGTCGTCAGCTGTCGCGGCTGGCCATGCGCGACGAGCTCACCGGCCTGCCCAATCGCCGCGCCATCCGCGCCGAAGCGCAGCAGCAGATCGACCATGCCCTGCGCACGCGCGCGCCGTGCATGCTGGCCTTGATCGACATGGACCACTTCAAACAGATCAACGATGTGCACGGCCATGCCAGCGGAGATGCCGTGCTCAAGGCCCTGGCGAGCGCGTCCACAGTGGCCCTGCGATCGCAGGACCGGCTGGGGCGGCTGGGCGGCGAGGAATTCCTGCTGGTGCTGCCAGGCTGCAGCGTGGAGGAGATTCCGGCAGTGTTCGCGCGCCTGCGCAATGCGCTTGCTGCGATCGAGATTCCGGGGCTGCCGGCAGGCCAGCCGGTGCGGTTCTCGATGGGGGCCGTGAACGTGAGGACGGCAATGGTGGACGGCGCGATCGAATTGGATCTGCTGCTGGGTCAGGCCGATCTGGCCTTGTATGCGGCCAAGACGGCCGGGCGCGATCAATGGGCGGTGCGCTGAGCGGAGCGACGCAAAGGGAGCGGCACTACTGCATGGTGCTGCGGCGCGATTGCCAGATGAGCGCATGCGATGCAGAGCGGGGGCATTAGTGCAGATCCGCCCAGCGGCACTGCTCCCGGATCCGTGCGTTACCGCCGTACCGGCAGGGTTGCGAACACGCCATCGAGCGCGAGTTGGGTGCGGAAGCCGGCCTTGCCAAGGCGCTTGCTCACCTCGTTGGGCACGTCGCGCCCGCTGGTGAGTCGGTTGGGCGCCCCGGTGTAATGGAACAGCCGCCCGCCACTGCGCAGCACGCGCGCCAGATGGTCGTAGAAGCTCTGCGAGTACAGCTCGCCGGCGATACCGAAGCGCGGCGGATCGTGCAGGATGGCATCGAACGCGTCGTCGGCAAGCGTGGCGATCCGCTGCGATATGTCGTCATGCTGCAGTTGCAGGCGCCCGCCGGCGTCTGCCGCATCGGGATCCGGCGACCATGGATTGAGCGTGCGCAACCACAGGACCTCGGCATTCTTCTCGAACGAGCGCACCTGCGCCACGCCGGCCTCCAGGCAACACGCCGCGAAATAGCCCAGGCCGCCGCAGGTATCCAGCACGGTCTTGCCGCGCGGCTCCACCAACGCCACCTTGCGCCGCGCATCCTCGAACGGGGACAGCTGTGCCGACGGCAGCATCTTGATGCCATCGATCTCGAACGTGGGTGCGCCCCATGCGGTGGGCACCAGCTTGATCAATGCGCCGCTGTAGCGCGCGATCGGCGCGAAATCCTCGCCGTCCCAGAAATACAGCGTGCGGTCCTTGAGCTTGCCGGGATACGGATAGCCACGACCGCACCACTGCCAGGTCTGTGCATCGAGCTGCGCGGTACCGGTGCTGCGGCCCAGATCCAGCGAACCGGTCCAGGCGGTCAGGCCGGCATTGCGCGCGGTCAGCAATGCCCGGGCATCGGAAAGGGTGAGCAGCGGTCCGGAATAATGGGGCACGGAAATGGGGCCATGGGCGCACGCGTGCGGCGCCGTCACAGTAAAGAGTTCGGCATCGTAACCGACCTACCGCTGCAGGACATCCGCCGACGCGGGCCAGGCGCTTGCCTGCGTGGGCTGGATGCGAGTGGTCGCATGCGTTCGCGCATCGACGTGGCGATGCTGCGCGCCAGATCGGCGTATTGCAGCAAACTGCGGTCGTGGCTGGGTGCGCAACGCTGGCGCCGGACGATGGCGCGCCCAGACGCTGTTTTCGCAGTGGCATGGCGAACAAGCCGCTGCCAGCGGCCGCGACGATTCCGCAGCCACGCCTCGCCCCGCATACTGCAGGCCCCGCATCCATGCGTTCGCTCGGATCGGCGTCAACCATGGAGTGCCGGCAATGTTGAAGGGTGTGCTGTTGGGATTCGCCTGTTACGCGGCGTATGCGATCAGCGATGCGTTCGTGAAGCTGCTCGAAGGCAGCCTGCCCGTCTACGAGGTGCTGTTCCTGGGGGCGTTGCTGATGCTGGCGGCGGTGCCGTTCCTGAAGAAGCCCGACGACCGGCTGCGCGAGCTGGTCGTCGCCAGGCAGCCGGCGCTGTGGCTGCTGCGCGCGTTGACCGGTGCGATCGGCAATCTGACCTCGGTGATCGCTTTCACCACCTTGCCGATGGCCGAGGCGTTCGCGCTGATCTTTCTGATGCCGATCTTCGTCACCGTGCTGTCGGTGGTCTTTCTCAAGGAAGAGGTGCGCTGGCGCCGCTGGAGTGCGGTGATCGTCGGCTTCATCGGCGTGCTGATCGTGCTGCGGCCCGGCTTCCGGCATCTCACCCATGGGCATGTGGCGGCGATCGTGTGCGGCCTGGTCGGTGCCATCTCGGTGATAGCCCTGCGCATGGCCGGGCACGGCGAAAAGCGTCTCACGCTCTACGGCGCCGGCGTCATCGGCCCGCTGGTGATGGGCGGCATTCTGATGCTGCCCAGCTTCGTGTGGCCCTCGCTGCTGCAGTGGGGGCTGCTGGCCGGCTACGGCCTGCTCGCCGGCCTGGCCGCCATCTGCATGATGTACGCCACCCGGCTGGCGCCGGTCAGCGTGGTGGCACCGACGCAATACAGCCAGATGCTGTGGGCGATCGGCTTCGGCTACCTGTTGTTCCACGACCGCCTGGACTGGCCGATGGGCGTGGGAATCGCGTTGATCCTTGGGGCGGGGCTGTTCACCCTGATTCGCGAGGAGCAGGTGTCGCGCTGGTGGCGGCGGACCAAGATTGTTTGAGGGCTGGGGTTGGGGATTCGGGATTTGGGATAAGTAGCAGCACGCGACATCAGCGGCGACGCGCCTGACACCGTTACCAATCCCGAATCCCCAATCCCGGCCTCTGCGAGCCGCAGCAGACGTGGCCCGAAAAGAGCAGCGATGGCAGTCGCGGTCGACGTCAACGGCATGTCAGCACGATCCCGCCCGGAATCACGGTGCGGTAGCGCTGCGACGCGCACCGTGGATGCCTCATTCGAGCCGATCGGAGTCACCGCATGCAGCTCAATCCACGTACTGCGCGTCCCATGACCACCGCCACTGCCGGGCTGTCGGCACACGGCACGCCCGATCCGGATACCAACGAAGACCCGATCCCGCTGGAAGAGCAGGCCCCGCAGCAAGGCGGTTTGCGTGAGGAGGTCGGCGATCTGGAAGACGACGATCACGCATTGCCCGGCCGCGTCGGCGGCGGGCTTGCCGGCGGTTGATGCGGGTGGGCAAGAGCGGCTGACCGGGCGACGGAGCAGCCGCTGGGGACGTACGGACCGCAACGAGAATCTCTCAGCATCGTTTGGATATTGCCAAGCCGGTAGATTCAGCGCGATGCCCTCGTCAAGGGAACTGCACATGTCCCGGTTCGAAGTACACCGGCTTGTTGCCGTTTTCGGGCAGCGCAGGAATCGTATCCAGGATGGCCTTGCCGCGGATATCGGTGATACGAATGGATAACGGCTGATTGCCGAGCTGTTCGCCCAGGAAATGGTTGTAGTCCATTTTCTGCAGACTCTTCCACGCCGTGCCTTGCTTCACTTCGAACTTGACCACCGGGTAGGCATGGTTGCGCACCTGGATCGCTGCCCACCAGCGCGAGCTGCCTTCCTTGATGCGGTATTGCACATTGCCGCTCACCGGCGCGCGCACCACCTTCCAGCTGATCGGAATCCGCCCGTCCACCTTGTTGCCGATCGCTTCGAATGCATTGGGCGACAGATCCAGCCCGCCGGAAGCGCCTTCCGGGTAGAGATCGGTCACGTAGACGGTGGTCTTGCCCTTGGGGCCGGTCACTTCCAGATACGCGCCGGCCAGTGCCGCTTTCACCCCACCGAAGTTCAACTGGGTGGGATTGAGCGCGGTGATGAAGGCCGTGCTGGGAATCGGATCCAGCAGTAGCGCACCCCCGGAGTAGCCCGAGCCGGTATATGTCGCGGTGCCGGTGAACGTGCTGTTCCAGGTCGCCGCCTTGCCTGCGGCAGGCGTTGCCGCCGCCGCAGCCACCGTCGCTGCAGGCGCGATGCCCCAGGCCTGTTGCACGACCCGCAGCTTGTCTGCACGCGGGCTGCCGTCCTGCGCGAGCAGGCCCCCGTTATTGGCATTACCCCGCTCCCAGCTGCCGAGGAACGCGCTGCGCAGTCCGGATCCGGCCAGGTAGCCGCTCAGTGCACTCTGCCAGGCGGGGTCGCGCGGATCGCCATCGCCCAGACCACCGCCGATGCTGACCGGGATCACTGCGTGGCTGGCCGCGAACTGGCCGAAATCGCGCTGCCACGTCGCGGGCAGGGTCTGCGCGAAGTCCGGTGCTGCGAAGGCATCGGCGGCATCGCGGTCCGGCCCTGCCAGCTTGGGCATCAGGACCAGCTGCCGGGCCGGAATGCGCAGCGGCGTGCAGGCGATCGGTTGCAGATTGCTGCCGGCGGCCTTGCGTGCCCGGTCGCTGCACACCGCGTTGCTGCCCACGCCTTCCACGCCCACCACCCAGCCTGGCGCCTGCGCCAGCACGGTGTCGGCCGCACGCGCCGCCACGCGGCTCCAGTCCGCTTCGGCGGCGATCCCTGCCCAGGTCGTATTGCGATAGCCGCTGCTGCCCAGATCGATGCCGATCACACCGGCATTACCGCGATAGCGGCGCGCGAGGCTGGCCAGGCCCTGCGTCCATGCCTGGTCCTGCGACCTCGTCTGCAGCCGCGGTGCGTCGTCGTTGCAGCCGCCATCGGCGAATGCGAGCATCACCTGCATGCCGCGTTGGGTTGCGCTGCGCACGACCGCATCGACCACTTGCAGGGAATTCAGACCGCGTAGCGTCGGATCGCCGGCCACCTCCGCCGCGACCACTGGCCTGCCCTGCAGTGCGGCCGTGCACAGCGGTAGCCGCACGGCATTGATCCGGGCGGCCTGCATCCGGTCCAGCAGCTGCGCAAGCGTGCTGTCCTGCAGGCCGGTCGCCGCCAGACCGAGCCGATCGAAACCTGGCCAGGTCACTCCGCGGATCTGCAGCGTTCGCCCCTGCGCATCGATGAGCCGGCCGTGAGCATCGACCTGCACGGCCATGCTGGTTGCCGGGGTCAGTGCCACGAGTGCAAGCAGTAAGTGGGTGCGTAATTGCATGGACGTCTCCAACCTGATTGGCGGCAGGGCAGCAGACCAGCATCGGGCGCTTGCGGTCCGTGCGCACAGTCAAGGAAGCGAGCCGATGTGTAAGGACGCGATCGGAAAAGTGGCTGCACTGGAATACAGGTCGCGGTTTGCCCGGGATGCGGCATCCGGGCATCCGGGTGCGCAAGTGCCTTGCCGCGAACGACAGGCCGCACCACTTGCAAGCTGCGGCTATGCGTTGCGCCGCTGGCGTTCGAAGTGGCGGTCGCCGACGGTGCGCATGAGGATGCGGCCGTGCCGGCCAGGCCGCAGCCAACGCAGGTCTGCACCGTCGTGATCGGCCGCATGGGTCGGTACGCACCATGACGGGGCATCGCCGCGGTCGCTGGGCCGTCTCCGGCCCTGCGTGCCGCTGGCGGTGCAAACCTCTGGTGCCAGGCGGCGCGATCTCGTATTTTTGACGGCTTGTTCACTTGCCGGTGCCGTGCCCATGTCCGATCCGTCCGTGCCCGACCATCTGCAACGCAGCCTGTCCAATCGCCACCTGCAGTTGATCGCGATCGGTGGCGCGATCGGCACCGGATTGTTCATGGGCTCGGGCAAGACGATCAGTCTGGCCGGGCCGTCGATCCTGTTCGTGTACTTGATCATCGGCGTGATGCTGTTCTTCGTGATGCGCGCCATGGGCGAGCTGCTGCTGTCCAACCTGGAGTACAAGTCGTTCATCGACTTCTCCACCGATCTGCTCGGGCCCTGGGCCGGATTCTTCTGCGGCTGGACCTATTGGTTCTGCTGGATCATCACCGCCATCGCCGATGTGATCGCCATTGCCGCCTACGCGCAGTTCTGGTTTCCCGGCCTGGCGCCTTGGATCCCGGCGATCGCGTGCGTGCTGTTGCTGCTGGCGCTGAATCTGATGACGGTGAAACTGTTCGGCGAGATGGAGTTCTGGTTTGCGCTGATCAAGATCCTCGCCATCTGCGCGCTGATCATCACCGGCGCGGGGCTGGTGGCGTGGGGCTTCCGTTCGCCGTCGGGCAATGTCGCCTCGCTGGCGAATCTGTGGAACGACGGCGGCATGTTCCCGATGGGGATCGGCGGGTTCTTTGCCGGCTTCCAGATCGCGGTGTTCGCCTTCGTCGGTATCGAGCTGGTGGGGACCACCGCAGCCGAAACCGCCGACCCGCGGCGCAACCTGCCCAAGGCGATCAACTCGATTCCGGTGCGGATTTTGATTTTCTATGTGCTGGCGCTGATCGCGATCATGGCGGTGACGCCGTGGCGGCAGGTGGTGGCCGACAAGAGCCCGTTCGTGGAGCTGTTCGTGCTGGCCGGCGTGCCGGCGGCGGCCAGCCTGATCAATTTCGTGGTGCTGACCTCGGCCACCTCATCGGCCAACAGCGGCATCTTTTCCACCAGCCGCATGCTCTACGGCCTGGCCGAAGAACGGCATGCGCCCAAGGCGTTTTCCAAGCTCTCGCGTGCGGCGGTGCCGGCGCGCGGCCTGCTGTTCTCCTGCCTGTGCCTGCTGCTGGGTGCGATGCTGGTGTACCTGATCCCGAATCTGGTGACCGCGTTCACTCTGGTCACCACCCTGTCGGCGGTGCTCTTCATGTTCGTGTGGTCGCTGATCCTGTGCGCCTACATCGCCTACCGCCGCAAGCGTCCCGAGCAGCACGCCGCGTCGCAGTTCAAGATGCCCGGTGGCGTGTTGATGTGCTACGTGTGCCTGGCGTTCTTCGCCTTCGTTCTGGTGTTGCTGACCTTGCAGGCCGATACGCGGCAGGCCCTGCTGGCCAGCCCGGTGTGGTTCCTGATCCTGGCGATCGGCTATGTCGTCAAGCGTGCCCAGACGCGCACAGGGTAAGTGCCGCAGCGTTCGCTGTATTGCAAGAGCCCCGCACTGCGGGGCCTTTGCGTTTTTGGCTGCACAACACCGCGATAAAGGCCACTGCCAGCTGAGCGTGTTGGCGCGCGGCGTTGACGGGGCTCCAGCCGGGCACGATGCTCGCGGCCATCCATCGCCACGGCCTTCCGCATGATCACGATCCACCCGATCGCCGCCACCGACCGCACGCAGGGGTGCTGGGTGGACCTGTGCCAGCCCACGGCGCAGGAACTTGCCGATGCCGCCGCGCAGGTGGGTTTCGCGCTGCCGGATCGTGCGGCGATCGGCGAGATCGAGTTCAGCAGCCGTGTGCGGCGACAGGGCGAGGTGCTGTTTCTCAATGTGCCGCGCTTCCAGGACGACGATGGCCCCACCGCGCCGCTGGGCTTCGCGCTGTCGCCGACCATGCTGGTGACCCTGCGCGAGCAGCGCATCGGATCGCTGGAGGCGCTGGCAGCGGAGCTGGATCACGTGCCATGCCACGGCGCCGACGATCTGCTGCTGCGCATGTTCGATCGTCTTGTCGGGCGCCTGGCAGACCGGCTCGAAGCACTGGAGGTTGCCGTCACCGAGACCACCCGGGAGGTGTTCGACAACCCGCACAAGACGCGCGATCTGGAGCGCATGCTGCATCAGGTCGGTGGCATGGGCCGGCAGTTGGGTGGGCTGCATAACGCAGGGCAGGGGATGCTGCGGTTGGTGACCTATCTGGACAGCACCACGCCGGAATGGTTCGGCACCGATGCAGCCAGGCGGATCGGGCTGCTGCACAAGGACCTGACCACCTTGAGCGAGTTCCATCAGCACATGGACGACCGTATCGAGTTCCTGCTCGATAGCGTGCTGGGCATGATCAACATCGATCAGAACAACGTGATGAAGGTGATGGCGGTGGCCTCGGTGGTCGGCATCCCACCCACCGTGCTGGTCGGCATCTGGGGCATGAATTTCGCTTACATGCCCGAACTGAAATGGCACGATGCTTACTTCTGGGCGCTGGGCATCATCGCGCTGAGTGTGGTGCTGCCACTGGCGTGGTTCCGCAAACGTGGGTGGGTGTGAAAGCTGGAAACCCGTAGGAGCAACCCGGGGCGCGCTGTGGCGTTGCCGGGAAGACCCTCGCGCCCAGGGGCGCTCCTGCGGAGGTGATGCGCTGCGCGGCGATCGCTGTGCACTGGCGACTGTCCAGGTGCGTGGCGTGCAATCAGGCGGTGCGCACTGTCGATTGCTGCCGGACAGCCTGGATCAACCCTTGGCCTGGAAGCTGATCTCCTCGTACGGCTGCACCACCACCCAGCCTTCGCCGGCAAAGCGCATCTGCAGGCTTTCGCCCGATCCTCGTCCGAGCAGCGTGCCGATCGAGACGTCGGTGACCAGCTCCGGTGTCAGCGTTCCCGACCAGGCGACGGTGGCATTGGGGTCGGTGAATATCGGGCCGCTGGCCGCGCTGACCGGCAGCGTCAGCGGCTGGTAATGCGAGGTGATCGCCACGATGCCGTGGCCGCTCAGGCGCACATTGAACAGGCCGCCGGACAGCATGCCGGCCACTTTGCGCATCATGGTGATCTTGTGTTCGATGCCGGATTCGAATGCCAGCACGTCGTTGCCGTTGACGAAGATCGATTCGCCATTCAGGCGCAGCAAGGTGATCAGTTTGCCGACATCGGCCAGGTACACGCGGCCCTGGCCTTCGGCCTTCATCAGCTGCATGCCTTCGCCGCTGACCGCCTTCTTCAGCAGATTGCCCAGGCCCTGTTCCAGCAGGCCTTCGCGGGTGAACTTGACGTTGCCGGTGCGCGCGACCATCGCACCAGCCTTGGACCACACCATGCCGTTGAGGCGCACTTCCAGCAGATGCGGGTTTTCCAGCTCGAAGGGATCGGGGCTGAGGTCCTTTTCCTTGGAGTGGGCGAGAAATTCGTTGAGCGTGCGTACGGCCATGCGTCCGTCCTGGAGGTGGGTGAGTCCGCATGATACGCGGCGACCGTGGTGCCCTCCGCGCCGAATGCCGCCGCGCGCCCCTGCGCGCCGCAGACATCACGCGTCGGCAAGCGGCAGGTCGCCTGCGTTCGGCTTGCCTGTGCTTCTGCGAGCCGCGTCGGGTTCAGGCAGGCGCTGCCGGGCTAGATTGCGCCAGCAGGGGATTATTCACGGGAAGGAGAGGGCGATGCAGGGGAATGAGAGCGGTGAAACGACATGCGCGCGTGCTGCGCGAGGACTGCGTGGCGTTGTTGCTGCAGTCGCGTTAGCGGCAAGCGTAGCGATAGGGGCAGGCAGCATGTCGGTGCAGGCCGCCACCGGCCCGGGCGTGGTGACCGGCGACACCATCGTGCACGATCCTTCGATGCTCAAGCTCGGCGATGGGCGCTACTACATCTACTCCACGGTCGGCGTGGTCACCAGCACCGATCGCACCAGATTCAACAACGCAGGGGCGATCTTCGGCAGCGTGCCTGGCTGGGTGAAGAGCTACAACCCGAAAAACGAGGTATGGGCGCCGGACGTGTCGCTGCGTGGCAGCAAGTACCTCATGTACTACACCGCATCGTCGTTCTCTTCCAACAAATCGGCCATTGGTCTGGCCAGCAGCAGCACCGGCAAGCCCGGCTCGTGGAAGGATCAAGGCATCGTCTACACCTCCAAAAGCAGCGACGACTACAACGCCATCGACGGGAATCTGGTGGTGGACGGCAGCGGTAAATGGTGGCTCGCGTTCGGCTCGTTCTGGTCGGGCATCAAGCTGATTCAACTCGATCCGGGGACCGGTAAACAGCTGGCCAGCAACACCTTCCGCTACAGCCTGGCCAGCCGGCCCTCGCCCGGCGCGGTGGAGGCGCCCTTCATCCAGCAGGCGAACGGCTGGTACTACCTGTTCGTGTCCTTCGATGCCTGCTGCAAGGGCGCCAGCAGCACCTACAGGATCGCGGTGGGGCGTTCGCGCTCGGTGACCGGGCCGTATCTGGATCGGGCCGGTGTGGACATGCGCAACGGTGGCGGTACGGTGATCCATGCCGGGCAGGGCAGCATGCATGGGCCTGGCGGGCAATCGGTGTTTCGCGATGGCGACGGCGACATCCTGGTCTATCACTACTACGACGACCGCGGCGACGCGCGACTGGGCATCAACCGGTTGGGCTACGACAACAAGGGCTGGCCGGTGGTGCAGTAAGAGCGGCTGACAAAACGACTGCGCAGCCGCCAGGCGGGCGCGGCCGGTGCTCGGAATTGGCATGTAGCACTCGTACACTCCGGTTCCTGCGCGCCGTCCACACCCACCTGACGACCGCTCGCTACGCTCTGTTAGCCGCTCTAGGCAGGCACAGGCCCCGCACGCCGCCGTGCGACAACCCCGACAGACGCGCTGCCGCCGCATCCGCTGCGGCAGCGCGTGATCTCTCAGCGCGCCGCCGGCTCGGGCTTGCGCGTGCGCCTGGCGGGTGCGGTGTCCTTGCCCGGGTACAGGTTCAACAGCATCAGGGTGACGCCGTTGGTCCAGCCGAAGCCGTCCTGCAAGGCGTATTCGCCGCCGCCGCCGCCGGCTGCGTCGGCCTCCAGGCCGTATTTCTCCACCAGCTTGTGCTCGCGTGCGAACAGCGCCTGTACCTGGCTGAGGAAGCGCTCGCCGATCGTGCGCGCCAATGCGGTTTCGCCATAGCGTCGCAGTCCGTCTACCGCGACCCATTGCAGCGGCGCCCAGCCGTTGGGTTCATCCCATTGCTGGCCGGTCCTGGCAGCGGTGGTGGCCAGCCCGCCGGGGCGCAGCAGGCGGGCGCGCACGGTCGCGGCAGTGCGCTTGGCATGCGCATCCGATGCCAACCCGGCGAACAGCGGGTATAGCGCGGCTGCGGTGACCTGGTCGCTCAGCGTGCGCGTCTGCCAATCGTAATCGGCGTAGTAGCCGGCCGCGTTCCAGAGATGCGCGTCGATGGCCTGTTTGCGTCGCTGCGCCAGCGCAGCGTAATCCAGCGCGCACTCGGCACCGGGTTGCGCACAGGCCTGGGCCAGGGTGCGTTCCAGGTGGTAGAGCAGGCTGTTGAGGTCGATGGGAAGGATGGCGGTGGTGCGGATGGTATGCAGGTTCTGGCCGTCGGCCAGCCAGCGGCTGGTGTAGTCCCAACCGCTTTCCGCGCCGGCGCGCAGGTCGCGATACACCTCGGCGGCGGCGCGGCCGCGCGCTTCGGCGGCGGTACGGGTGTCGTGCAGCCAGGCTTCCGGGCGCGGCGTGTCGCGCTCGTCCCAATAGCGATTGAGGACGCTGCCATCGGCCAGCCGTACCACGTGGCGCGCTGCCTGGCCCGGCTTGAGCCCGTCGCTGCCCTGCATCCAGTACGCGTATTCCTTCTGCAGCTGCGGCAGATAGCGCTGGTAGACCGCCTCGCCTTCCACGCCGGCCTGCAGCTCCACCATGTAGGAGAAGAACGGCGGCTGCGAGCGGCTGAGGTAGTAGGTGCGGTTGCCGTTGGGAATGTGCCCGTAGGTGTCGATCAGGTAGGCGAAGTTGTCCAGCATCTGGCGGCTGAGCGTGGTCTCGCCGCTCTTCACCAGACCCAGCATGGTGAAGTAGGAATCCCAGTAATACACCTCGCGGAAACGCCCGCCGGGCACCACGTAGGGGTGCGGCAGCGCCAGCAGGCTGCTGTGCGGCGGCACCTGGGTCTGGCTGCGCACCAGCTTGGGCCAGAGCAGGTCGATGTGCTCGCGCAGGCCGGTGTCCTGGCGAATCGCGTCGGTCTGCACCGGCGGCGATTCCTCGAAGTTGGCGTCCACGAAGCGGCGCAGGTCGAAGCCGGGGTGGTCGTGCTGCGCCAGATAGTCGGCGTTGATCAGCGCCGGATCGCGCAATGGCAGGAAATCGACGAAGTGCTTCTGGTCGTCGAACAGTTCCCCGCGCTGCACCGCCTGGAACAGCTCGGGGTAGGCCAGATCGGGCGTCGGCGGCGTGGATGCGGGAACATTGACCACCGGAGTGTCCAGCGGCGCGGCGGTCAGCGTGCACGGCGCGACGAACATGCTCAGCGACAGGCCAAGCAGCGACGTACAGCACGGGGGCGCGGCAGAACTCATGGCATCTCCGGAACGGGCAGTGACGTGTGGCATGGTAAACGACCAATGTGGCGGGCAGGACCGCACCGGGTGCCCGAACGGCGGCGACCGACGCAACGCGATTCATCAAGGTGACGCGGCGCGCCGTCATGACGTGCGCCGATTCAGGCCTATCGGCGCGGCGGCAATCGGCTTGAGTGCCGCGTCGTTGCACCCGATTCGCGGTAACGCGATGCAAGATGCGCGCCAGAGGCCGCGCGTTCGACCCGCCGGAGCAGCGGCACAGGCGTCGTCTGCCGATGATCGTGCGGCCTGAAAGAACGCGCGCCGGATGCCACCGCCCGAGGGCGATATCGGCTTCGCATGCGTGCAGGTTGGCGTGCGCATCCATCCTCTGTGTGTTGTCTGGCGGCTTATCGCATCCGCATCACGCATGCGGGGCTCCGTCGCGCGCAGTGCGTGCATAACGTGAATGGCGGCTGGCGCGCGCTGGCGGCACAACGAATTTCAAACGCATGCTCACGTCATGCCCGCTAGATTTGCGCGCTCTGCATCGACATCCCGGATGCAGTGCCCGTCTTCTCCACATCTTTATCGGTCGGCACCATCGTGACTACCCGCAGCAAGGAAGGGCTCGTCCCGCATGTCGCCGCCGCCGCATGCACGGGCGCGATCCTGTTCTTCTTCGCCTGCCTGCTGTTGTACATGCCGCCACCGCGCCAGGCCACGCAACAGCAGGACGACCTGCAGGTGTATTTCGTGCCGCGCGCGCCGCTGCGCGAGCCGGTTCCGGTCGCGCCATCGCGCGATGCCAGGGCGCAGCCGCGGGCGGCCGCCACCGCAGCGACGGCACGTCGCGCGCCG